>JBBSNU010000394.1:0-5311 GCA_038260455.1 Chroococcales cyanobacterium
ATGATTTAAGTTGAGCCGATTGTTGGAATTAACAGCAGCAGTTAAATTGCTCCTAGATAAATTATTTAATTGCTTTTGCCAGTTAACTATCACTTTGCTTTCTCGCCCACAATCACAGCGATGGGAACCGCATAATGAATTGCATCGCTTCGCAAATGTGCGCCAATTCCCAGACTGTCAACACCGATATCATCTCTAAAAATTTGTCGCAGCTTATCGCCGTCGCCTGGGTTTGGGAAAGAAGCCGCTAACTGCTGTTCTAGTTCTAATTCTACTTTGTAAAATGCCAAATTGACATTGTGAAGATTGGCATCAGCGACTAATTTGGGCAACTCTTCCAGAGTCAAAGCGCGAGTGTGAGATGGATCGCGCAGCTTTTCAATATAGTTGTAAGCATCAACTTTTTCGGGCGGCATTGCCACGTCAGCAATCAAAATGCGATCGCCCGGGCGACACACCCGAACCATCTCCGACAGCACAACATCCGGCCGCAAAAGATGATGGAAAGCGTAACGACTCAGCACAATGGAAAAACTATCATCGGGAAACGGTAGCGTCTCGATATCGCCTTGCAATCACGAGAGATTAGTCAAGTTTTTTTGCTGTGCCAAAATCTGGGCTTGTTCTAGCATTGCTGGTGTTAAATCGATGCCAGTAACGCGATTGGAAACTGCCGCAAAAGCACAAGCAACAATACCCGGGCCGCAAGCAACATCTAGAACTGTATCCTTGTCAGATACGTTGGCCATTTTCATCAGTAAATCTAGAGATTCTTGATTTGTGTGGCCGTACAAGTTAGAGAAGGGCACAGCCTGACGGGTGAATTGGTCGATGATGGATTTTTGATGTGCGCTCATAGTTTAATTCTATCCTTGTTTGCTGCTATATTGTAGGGCAGGAGCGATTTGAGCCGCTCCTACAAAGCTTATTTCACCTATTAACTATTTCTCAGTGCCCCACCTGCGATCGCGGTCAAAATAGCCACGCCAAAGGCCAGTCGATACCACACAAACACCCACGTATTCTGAGTTTGTAGGAACTTCATCAGCCACGCGATCGACAAATAGGAAAACACAAAGGCCGAAATCGTTCCCACTATCAAAGCGACAAGTCCAGAACTGTCGATTCCCGCTCCCAAAGCACCATTCAATTCCAATAATCCAGCCAGAGTAATTGCCGGAATTCCTAATAAAAAAGAAAACCGCGCGGCGGCGGCCCTTTCCAATCCCACGAACAATCCTGCTGTTAGGGTGGAACCCGATCGCGAACACCCCGGAATCAACGCCATTGCTTCACCTAATCCCATCAAAATACCATCTTGGACGGTTAATTTTTCATAAGTGCGATCGCGCTTGCCAGTTTTTTCTGCTATTGCTAACAGCAGCGACATGACGATCGAAGCAATGGCGATGCTAGCCAAACTCCTCAGCGGCGAGTTGTCAAAATCTGGAACCAATATCTTGATTAGCAGCCCAAAAAAGACTATAGGTATTGTTCCCAAAGCAATCCCCAATGCCATTTTAAACTCTTGCGATTTGTAGTCGCGCTGCACCACAGCGTTGACTGCACCCAAAGTTATATTTGTCAAGTCTTTCCAGAAATACCAAAGCACGGCGACAATGCTGCCTAACTGAATCACAGCAGTATAGGCAACCCCCGGATCGCCCCATCCCAGGGCGATCGGCACTACCTTCAAATGAGCACTGCTACTAATTGGTAAAAACTCCGTTAATCCCTGTACAATTCCTAAAACAATTGTCTGCACCAAATTGAGTGGAGCGGGCCCGCCAACATCAGCAGCGGGCGTTTGAGCGAGGAATGCGTCAAGCAAAGCTATCATTAGTTGTCTGTTTCTAGCGATCGGTTAAATTTAACATTTTGCACTATTCTCAGAAGCGAGAAGTCAAGCCCAGAACAAATAATTTTTATTGTGGTGCGGGAACTTCTAGCCCTCCGCTGAAAAGCCCCAAGAGCGATATTCTGTCAGTTGAATCGCCTTGTCTGTAGGGTAGCATCTCAGTTTTGAATTTGTAGTTTTGTCCCCCCCGGGGGAGAATATATAATCCTCGCTCGGGGGGAGGGTACTATAAAAACATACTTTTTGCATTAATTGAGATCCTGGCGGTCGATCACAACAATAAGCAAATTATCATAGTCTATTCCAAACTACTTTAACCTACTCAGGAACATTTGCATACATTTGCTGATAAACTTAAAAAAGTTTTTGTTTTTGATGAAGCCAGCTTACAGCAACTGCCAACAACCTATGATATTTTCTGCATCCAAAAAATTAACTGTTAATGCTGATTCTGGCATCCGCTTGCTGCGGCGAATCTTGTCAGCCAGTATTTTAACAGTGGCGATCGCCCTTAACTTGATACTGTTCGCCGGCACACCGCCAGCCTTCGCAAGTCTCACGGACGATCGCTTCGACGGCACTATCTATGCCCTCTACGCCGGCAACGGTTCCCTAGTTCCTCCTAAAGTCAAGCTTACAGATTCTTTCAAACGCAACAAACCGGCATTGTTAGTGTTTTACACAGACGACAGCCGCGACTCCAAGCAATACGCGATCGTCGTATCTCAACTCCAGGAATTTTACGGCCGCGCAGCCGATATCATGCCGATAAGCGTTGACTCTTTGCCTCCGCAACCGTCACCGAAACTCACCGAACCCGGTCATTATTACGAAGGTTTTGTACCTCAAACCGTCATCCTAGACCAATCTGCAAAAGTAGTTTTTAACGAGAAAGGACAAATACCGTTTGAACAAGTAGACGATGCCTTTCGGAAAGTATTTGACTTGCTACCCCGAGAAAAATCCCTCCCGCTGAAACGCCGTGTAGTGAACGAACTCAACGTCGAATTGTCGAAGTAATATCTAATTGCCGACTGCTAATTGCTGCTGCAATTTTAAATGATTCCCGAAGGATCTTTTTTCGGTGTCATGCTGGTGTAAGGTGCGCTGCATCGCACCCAGAGAAACAGGGCTGATTCATTCTCCTTAAAGCTATAGCCCGCCCTGGTTTAAAACCTCAATCTTATAGTGAAAGTCGTCGGGAGCATCTGGTGTTTTGCATTTAATTATAGTGCTGTCGCCGCTCGCGAGTACAATACGCGAGCGGGGACGCTCGCACTATAATTAAAAAATGCTTTTTACAAAAATGAGATGCTCCCAAGTCGTCAGCCGCCGACTATAAATCAGTGTTTTAGTCGGCGACCGACGACTTTCGCTTTCAGATAGGGAATTTATTCCCTGGCGGGTTTAGTAAGAATTAATTAGCCCTGCCTAGAGAAAGTTTTGCCGAGAGCATCTGGTGTTTTGCATTGATATATAAGAGTGCGAGCGTCCTCGCTCGCGTATTGTACTCGCTTATTGCCATGCAGGAAATGCTCCCATCTTGCCATTCTCAAACGCTTGGTTTAAAGTTTCTTTTTCCGTTTGAAATTTTGCATTAAAATTCGGCTTTTATTATAATAAAAAAGCTGGCTGGCGGTGATTGTGACTCTCGGCTGGGGTTTGGTAAGTAGGTAGGCGTAAATAAACGTTGCTATGTAACAGAGTGTAAAGCTGCCAGAACCCCTGCGATTGCTTCACTTCACTTCGTTTCGCTCGCAATGACATTTGTGTATTTTCCCACTCATCTACTTAACTGTGGTAACAATATTATGTTAATCAAAAGTTAGGAGCTGTTAAAAAACAAGTAGAAGTAAATTAAAAAAAAAGAAGCGTAAGCTAAGAATCCAATGTGATTAAACGCTGTGCAATTCTGGTGGCTGTATCCTAAAGAGTAAGTTGTGGAGCTGGTGTTATGGCAAAGATTTTGACGATCGCGGATGCTGCGACTTTTGAAGTCGTGCAAGAGTTACTGGAGAGGGAGGGACATCAAGTGAGAGTCGCCCCCGACGGTAAGGATGGTTTAGATTTGGCGAGGGAATTCTCCCCGGATGCGATCGTTTGCGACGGGAGTTCGCCTCAAATCAACTGGTTGGAGATGTGCCGGCTGGTGAAAGCCGATTCCCTACCCTTCGGGAACCCCTACGGGGAACGGGATAGCTTCGCTTCACGAGGATTGGCGGCTGCTTATTTTGTGCTGCTGATAACACCGGAGCAATTTGCAGAAGTTCAAGAATTGGAGGGGCTGATTGACGATTTCCTGTTTAAACCGATAGTTAAGCAGGAATTGTTGGGGCGGGTGCGCGCGGGGAAGCGAGCGCGGGATTTGAGGCGGGAGTTGGAGCGCACTCAGCAAAAATTGCAACTGTCGGGCGATCGAATGCTGCAAACTGAAAAAATGTCTAGTTTGGGTGAATTGGTATCTGGTATCGCCCACGATATTAACAATCCGATTACTTTTATTTACAGCAATCTCACTCACGTCCAAACTTACGCTACCGATTTAATAGAACTGCTGCGATTGTATCAAAAACACCTAGTCAATCCCGACTCGGAGATTCTGCAAAAACAGCAAGATATGGATGTGGAATTCGTACTCGACGATTTATTAAAAATTGTGAGTTCCATGCGAACCGGGAGCGATCGCATCCGGCAAATAATCTTATCGGTACAGGATTTTTCCCGCAGCGATCGCTCGGGCTGGCAGTTATTCGATATTTCCGACGGTTTAGAAAACACTCTGTTATTGTTGCAGCACCGCTTGCCGGCTCGCGAGGGGAGGCGGGATATTAAGGTGATGAAGCAATACGGAAATCTGCCACAAGTTGAGTGTTACGCAGGTCAGCTCAATCAAGCTTTTCTGAATATTATCAATCACGCGATCGATACTTTGGAAGAGTCGAGTCAAGAGCTGGGGGAGTCGGAATCGGTCAACTTTAAGCCTGTGATTTTGATTAGCACTAAGGTAATAAATGCTCAGCGGATTGCTATTGAAATTGCTGATAACGGCATGGCAATTAGCCAAAATATCGCAGCGCAAATTTCTGATTCATTTTTGATGACAAAACCTATAGAAGACAGCAGAATATTGGGACTTGCTGCCAGCTATCGGATAATTGTAGAGCAGCACAAAGGAGAGTTAAAGTATGTTTTTGAACCTGGAAAAGGTACTAAATTTAGGATAGAGATTCCGCTCCGGCACACTTAATTAATAGTTGCCGTCTCAAATTCGGTAACTGCGGAATTATGCTCTCGAAGCTGTCTAGTTCGCGAGTGAAATCATCTCCGGTTGGTCGATCGCAATTAATAAGGTTCGTCAGGGCGAACGCATCTAAATCTTATGTTAGCAGAATATGGTATATTGGAGAATAATTATTGATTACATACGAAACATTTAAGCAGAGTTAGTTCTTA
>JBBSNU010000395.1:0-5299 GCA_038260455.1 Chroococcales cyanobacterium
TCGGAATTGGGAGCAATGGGCGTGCTCAACCTAGAAGGAATTCAAACCCGCTATGCCGACCCCCAACCAATTTTAGAGCGGATCGCTTCTGTTGGGAACCACGAATTTGTTTCCCTGATGCAGCAACTCTATGCAGAACCCATTAAGCCCGAATTAATCGAGCTCAGAATTAAAGAAATTAAAGCTGGAGGAGGGATTGCTGCTGTCAGCGGTACACCGGCCGCCGCGAGCAAATACGGCCGGGCGGTGGCTAAATCGGGAGCAGATATATTTTTTGTGCAAGCGACTGTAGTCTCGACGGCTTTTCTTTCCCCAGAGTCGATCGAATCCTTAGACTTGACCCAGTTCTGTCAAGAGATGCCAATACCCGTAATTTTGGGCAACTGCGTGACCTACGAAGTCGCCATGAATTTAATGAAAACTGGCGCTGCAGGCATTCTCGTGGGCATCGGGCCGGGTGCTGCTTGCACGTCTAGGGGCGTATTGGGTGTCGGCGTTCCTCAAGCCACAGCGGTAGCAGACTGCGCCGCCGCGCGGGACGACTACTATCGCGAAACTGGCAAATATGTGTCGGTGATTGCTGACGGCGGTTTAATTACCGGCGGCGATATCTGCAAGTGCATTGCTTGCGGTGCCGATGGAGTGATGATTGGTTCGCCCTTTGCTAGGGCTGCTGAAGCTCCAGGCCGGGGCTTCCATTGGGGGATGGCGACTCCGAGCCCGGTTTTGCCGCGGGGTACTCGGATTCGTGTCGGGACTACGGGTACTGTGGAGCAAATTTTGCGGGGGCCTGCGCTGCTAGATGACGGTACGCACAACTTGCTCGGAGCGCTCAAAACTAGCATGGGAACTTTGGGTGCGAAGGATATTAAGGAGATGCAGCAAGTGGAAGTGGTGATTGCTCCTTCTCTGCTGACTGAGGGTAAAGTCTATCAAAAAGCTCAGCAGTTAGGCATGGGTAAGTAGATTTACCGATCGAATTCTAGGATATCTTGACAAAATTTGTTCAAGAGTCTCGAAATTTACAGAATATTTGTGGAATTATCCAAAAGGAGATGTCACAATAGAAGAAGCGGAGACAAATGTTTCCGTTCACTCCTCACACCACACTCCGCCCGGACTACTGTTCGGGCGGTTCCTTTTTTACTGTCGGCGCTCTTGTTTGCTTACTGGCTAAGGGGTTAAGGCTGTTTGCTCCCGATTTTGGGGGAGATTGGAGAGGGCTGATCTGATGTCCGATCGATTACCATCACAAAAAGGGTTCGTAGTGCGGACTTTAGTCCGCTATAGGACTGCGGACTAAAGTCCACACTACGAACGGGCCGGAGGCGAAGCCACCCTCGTAATTGCGATGCTACTTTGAGCGAAAAGTATTTCTCATGCTCGGTTCTACCCGATCGCCCCAGCACGAATGTCTTGCGCCCTTAACATAAATCCGTTGAATCCGTTACATCCGTTACAACATTGGTTGCCAAACTTCGTTCTGTTAAAATCCGTCAAGCAAGTGGTTACACTATTTGCTAAACTTGTTAACAAAGAAATAGTATTTACAAGGATGGCTAGGGATGTCAGCAGCCGCGCAAGTAACCGACTCTACCTTTAAACAGGAAGTGCTCGATAGCGAAGTTCCAGTTCTAGTGGATTTTTGGGCTCCTTGGTGCGGGCCCTGTCGCATGGTGGCACCCGTCGTAGAGGAAATTGCCAACCAATATGAAGGACAAGTGAAGGTAGTAAAAGTTAATACCGACGAAAATCCTAACGTCGCCAGCCAATACGGTATCCGCAGCATTCCGACGCTGATGATATTTAAGGGCGGTCAGCGGGTTGATATGGTGGTTGGGGCAGTTCCGAAAACTACTCTGGCCAACACTCTGGAAAAGTACATTTAACCGAAAATATTGCACCATTGCCAATAAGTTTTTCAAGAGCGGGTTGCTGAAACTGCCCACCCCACAAGAAATTCAATATCTCGCTTAACAGACCCTACAGCCTGTTAAGCGAGAATGGTGCAAGAAGTAAGTTTCGCCCAACTGCGAGCAGTGTGGCAATGTTTTTATTTGGCAGCGAAAGCCGCAGATTCAGAACGGGGGCAAAGCTAGTAGAAAAGTTATTAGTTGTCAGCAGGGCAATTTGCTGGTGGCTATTAACTTCTAAATTTGGCTTTTGCCCCTTAATTTTTTTTAGCAATAAATTGTTACCATTTCGGAAAAGTTCATGGTTCCTTCAAGTCAAGGTTTTGAGTCCCTCCAAGCTGATGCGCTCGATTTGATCGATCGCCTGCCAATGTTGAAGCACTCGGAGTGGATCGAACGATCGCTCTCGACTATAGTGCAGATGGCCGGAGAGGAGATCGATCGCCTGGACTGGAAAATTATCTCGTCGTCTCTGCGAGATATGGAAAAAGCTTTCTCCCTGTTTTATCCTTACCGCCACGTTCGCAAAATCGCGATTTTTGGTTCGGCGAGGGTGTCCCCAAAATCAGCGGAATATTTGATAGCGAGGGATTTTGCGCGGGCGATCGCCCAGCAGGGATTTATGGTGATTACTGGTGGCGGCGGCGGAATCATGCAGGCGGCGAATGAGGGGGCGACTGCTGAACGTTCTTTTGGGCTCAACATTCAGTTACCTTTCGAGCAGGGTTCTAATCCTTTCATTGCGGGCGACTCCAAGTTGCTCAATTTTAAATACTTCTTCACTCGCAAGTTATTTTTTCTGCGGGAAAGCGATGCTTTGGCTTTGTTTCCGGGCGGTTTCGGCACTCTGGATGAGGCTTTTGAGTGTCTGACTTTGACTCAAACCGGCAAGTTCGGGCCTGCTCCTGTCATATTGATCGATCGACCCGGAGGAGATTATTGGCTTGATTGGAATAATTTTGTGCAAAAACAATTGCGGGGCCGGGGCTTGATTTCTGCTGACGATCGCAGTCTCTACACGATTACAGACGATGTAAATGTCGCTTGCGAGGCGATCGCGAGTTTTTATCTGGTTTATCACTCCTGCCGCTACGTGCGCGAACAACTGGTAATTCGCTTGAAAACTGAGCTTTCTGAGGAAAATGTCGATCGGCTAAATACTGATTTTAGCGATATTGTTGTCACCGGAAAAATCGCAAAAAGTAAAGCTTTGCCTCCAGAAATAGAAGATCCAACTTTCGATCTGCCGCGCCTGACTTTGCATTTCAACCAACGGAATTTGGGGCGGCTTTATCAGCTAATTGCTGCTATTAATCAGATGGGTTCAGCTTCGCCGGCGGCGGCGCATCCAGAACAAAAATAATTATTAGTCATTAGCGCGAGCGTCCCCGCTCGCGAACGTTATTAGTCAGATCGTGCCCGATCGAACGCGATTTTGGTAGTGGCGGGTTTTTCAACAAGCTCCGCTAATAATTGACAATCTCACAAACCAGCCCCTACCGAGAGTTTGTACTTTACTTCTGCTATAAAATTGCAAAATATATAGATTTAGTGGAGTATTTTTTGAATCAGGTTAATCAAATTTTGGGTATTTTAGCGAGCATCTCAGTTTTGCATTTATAGTGCGAGCGTCCCCGCTCGCGTATTGTACTCGCGCGCGGGGACGCTCGCACTATAATAAAAAAAAAAATGCTTTTTGCAAAACTGAGATGCTCCCCATTTTCGCGAGCAGTATTAATAATAGTTATGCCATTTTTCTAAAGATGTGCTGATGAAGTCTGAGCCACCCCTTAGTAAGGGCTACCGTGTACACACATCTCTGTGTAGAACCAAAATCCTCGGAGATCCCCCTAAATCCCCCTTAAAAAGGGGGACTTTGACTCCGGTTCCCCCCTTTTTAAGGGGGGTTAGGGGGGATCTCATGACTTGTGTGTACACCGTAGCTTAGTAAGGGGGGGGTTGGGGGGGGGTAATATCTAGCGCTACTTTATGAAATTGGTATTAGAAGTTTGACAACCTGTCTTTTGACAAAAGCGCTCGACTGAGATCAGAATTTGTACGAGGTCAAGAAATATTGTCAAGATCTCGATCGCATTATTTGGGGAAAAACCAGCAAAATGCTAGACCTGCTGCTAATTAGCACTTTGGGATTTCTCGGCAGTTTCGGTCACTGCGCGGGAATGTGCGGCCCGCTGACAGTAGCGTTTTCTCTCTCTAATTCCCGCAACGATAAATTAGCTACTTTCCGCTTTCATTTGCTGCTGAATTTGGGGAGAATTGCTGCTTACGGCTTAGTGGGCGCTGGAATTGGCGGACTGGGTTCGGTGTTAATTGCTGGCGGACAAATGGCTGGTACGGGTAGCGAATTGCGGCGGGCGATCGCACTTCTGACAGGTACAATGCTGATTTGGTTCGGTGTAGTCCAAATTAAACCCGATTTTCTGCCGCGATTACCACTGTTGCACCCACTGTCGCACGATCGAGTCGGACAAGCAATGAACAAGCTTTCGGCGCAAAAAAACTGGTGGGTGCCGATTGGTTTGGGTTTGCTTTGGGGTTTGATTCCCTGCGGTTTTCTCTACGCAGCGCAGATTAAGGCGGCGGAAACCGGAAACCCGGTTTTGGGTGCCGCGACGATGCTGGCCTTCGGACTCGGCACCCTGCCAACTATGCTGGGAGTGGGTTTTTTTGCTGGCAGATTGAGCGCAGACAAGCGCAGTCAACTGTTTCGGATGGGTGGGTGGGTGACGGTGGCGATCGGGATTCTTACCTTGCTGCGAACCGATGAAATGGTCGATTTTACCGGCCACGCAGCGCTGCTGTGCTTGATGCTAGCACTGTTGGCGCGTCCGGTGAGCAAGTTTTTGCCGCAACTGTTGCGCTACCGCCGCGCTTTGGGTGTGGGCGCGTTTGTCCTAGCAGTCGCCCACACGTTTCATATGCTGGATCATACGCTGCAATGGAATTTTGATGCTGTGTTTTTCATGTTGCCGCAGCACCAGTTGGGAATGGCGGCTGGGATGTTGTCGCTGCTGTTGATGCTGCCGGCTGCTGTCACCAGTGTCGATCGAATTCAAAATTTTTTAGGCCAACTGTGGCGAATACTTCACCTGTTAAGCGTTCCAGCTTTCTTGCTGTGCGCTGTACACGCGGCACTCATCGGTTCCCACTATCTCGGCGGTTTTGAATGGAAGTTGCACAATCAACTGCTGACAGCGGTGTTAGCGGTGGTTGTGGTGTTAGTTATGTTTGTGCGATCGCGCTTATTTTGGTCAATTTTATCACTAGAAAATTTCTATGTTTCACCTGTCAAACAAAAGTAAAAGTTTAGGATTGTTAGTTTTTTGGGGATTGCTAATTGAAGCAGCAATTCCCAGTGCGCCGCA
>JBBSNU010000396.1:0-5293 GCA_038260455.1 Chroococcales cyanobacterium
GCGATTCAAAATCCGATACGATGCCGCGCGCTTGTAAAGCCGAAACAAACTCGTCGCGGCGATCGGGATTGACGTAAAGCTGATCGCTGATATCAGTCAGATTCCCCATCAATTCTGCTGGGGAATTGTACCCGTAAATGCGAGCCAAAGCGGGATTAGCGCTGAGATAACGCCCCTCGATAGTTGTCTGGAAAATGCCGGAAACTGCATTTTCAAACATACTGTAATATTTAGCTTCCATTTGCTGTAGCGCCTCCTGCACATTCAGGCATTCTCTGGCTTTATTTTCTAATTTTTGATTTCCCACTTTTGAATACCCTGCTCTTGTGTTTGAGTTGAATATTTTTAGTCGATTCCTGTCAAATCTGAGCCGTTAACTAAGCAGGAGGATGCTGTGCCGCGGGATGGCGAGAAACAAGCAATCGCCAAGCTAGGCGATTGGTTTGTGTCCGGGGCTGCAATTATACAAGTATGTTGATTCATTTCTCCTGCTGGGCTGTTAGATGTTAGCTGTTAGTTGTTGAGGCAAGTTTAGTTGACCGGGTTTGTCTTTTTTTAAGATTTGGCTGGCATTCAGACTGGCGAGTTGCTCGATCGATCTGTTTGCGGTGCGGGTGTCCGATCCCAACTTGCTCCTTGAAATCTGTCTGAATATATTAGCAGTTAAGTACCCTGAAATAAGTTAGTGGCGATGCTGTTTTTACTACAATAAGAAGCAGCGACTTTTACAACCGCAAGAGTTTATTTTTAAGGTTGGGTCAAAGTTCGATCGACTCTCTCTCTCCTGTCACTAAGGAATGAAAATTTAATAACTTAAGCGATTGCTCGTTACCAGGCTCTGCCTGGTAATGCAGATCCGGAGGCTCTGCCTCCTTTGATCTGACAACATACAGGAGAGAGGACTGTAGCAGGTGATTAAGTTATTAAGTTTTCGATCCTAACCTGCAGGTATCAACTGAACGGCTGTGGGTGCTGTGCTGTCGATCGGGGGATTGAAGATTTTGGATCGAATCATTGACTTGCAGCGCAGTGAATCTGTGACTGTCGCTCTGGCCTAAAATTTTGGAGTATCCACAACTTTTGTCGAAAACTTGTATCCGTTGGCGATCGCAGTTACGGTTAATTATTTTTATTGAAATATAATACAGCGGACTGCTGGTAGTTGCACGATCGAGCGTTTCCCTTTAAAGTTGGCATAACAAGAGGGCAATTGTTGTATCAAAAACTTCATATTCGGCTGCTGCGGGCAGACAAATGATGTAACGCTGCTAACATCAGGGGCAAAAATCTGATCCCTGGACGCAAAATAGGGTGAGATTTGGGCAGTTTCCCAAACAAGATGCAATTTTAGGGAAGCTCCAAACCATTGTGCAGTAAGTCATTGCCCATTCTAAAATCTCCCATGCAAAAATAGAACATGGTGTAAGTCTGGTAAAATGCCGATCGATTCTCGGTTTGGCCGCTAAGCTCGATCGGGCGAAATTTGACTTACACGATAAATGACAGATTCTCCCGTACTCGCAACACTAGATATAGCAGCAGCTTCAACTTTGACAGCGGATTCTCCTCTGTGGCCAGCCCTGCTACAACAACTGTTAGACAGACAATCTCTCTCGCGCGCCCAAGCCACCGACTTAATGCGGGGATGGCTAGCAGAAGCTATACCCCCGGTGCTTTCGGGCGCAATTTTAGCGGCTCTCCAAGCTAAAGGCATTTCTGCCCAAGAATTAGCGGGAATGGCTCAGGTATTGCAGTTTGAGTCCCTCGCAGGCGAGTCAGACAGTGTTTTGGACGATCGCCAATCTCGGAGTTCAAATCTTAAATTAATTGATACTTGCGGCACCGGCGGTGACGGCGCTTCCACCTTCAACATTTCCACGGCTGTAGCTTTTGTTGCCGCAGCAGGCCTAGTGCGAGTCGCCAAACACGGAAATCGATCGGCATCGAGCAAAGTCGGTTCTGCTGACGTGCTAGAAGCACTCGGAGTCAACCTCAACGCCGATGCGGAGAAGGTAAAAGCTGCTTTAGACTCGGTAGGGATCACTTTTTTATTTGCACCTGGGTGGCATCCAGCACTCAAGGCTGTAGCATCGCTACGGCGCACTTTGAAGGTGCGGACTGTTTTTAACCTTTTAGGGCCTCTCGTCAATCCTCTGCGCCCGGAAGGGCAGGTAATCGGGGTGTTCGATCCCAGTCTGGTATCAACTGTGGCGCAAGCTTTGGGCGAGTTGGGGACTGAGTTGGCGATCGTGGTGCACGGCCGAGAAAAGTTGGATGAGGCGGGTTTGGGTGATGTGACTGATTTGGCGGTTTTGTCGGGCGGCAAGGTGGAACTTACTACTTTAGACCCGGAACAGGTAGGATTGACACCAAGTGCGATCGGCTCGTTGAAAGGTGGAAATGTTGAGGAAAACGCCGAGATTTTGCGGAACGTTTTGCAAGGCAAAGGTACAGCCGCGCAAATGGATGTTGTAGCTTTGAATGCGTCTTTGGCTTTTCAAGTGGGAGGTGCAATTCCTATGGGTTCCCACGCTGCAGGAGTTGATTTGGCTAAGGACATTTTATCGAGCGGCGAATCTTGGTTGAAATTGCAGCAGTTAGTTGAGTTTTTGCGGTGAAGGAAGAAGTTCGGTAACGGATGCAATTGGCTGATTTAGCTGATGTTGAGGAAAGAGGTTAGAGGCCAGAGGAGGGAAGTATGAGAAGCACAATTTGCGATCGTTTCTCGCTTCTGGCGATCGAGCAATCTCGAACCATTACGCACGGATCATCTGAGGAATTGCTCGTTACCAGGCTCTGCCTGGTAATGCAGATCCGAAGGCTCTGCCTCCTTGGATCTGGCAACTTCTCTCGCTTCTGGCGATCGAGCAATCTCGAACCCTTATACCAATTTCATAAAGTAGCGCTAGATATTACCCCCCCAACCCCCCCGATGCTTTGGGGGGGGCTAAGACTTCATCAGCACATCTTTAGAAAAATGGTATTACGCAGGGATCATCTGAGTTTTGCAAATTTTTGGTTTTTACAACAGCGCGATCGCCTCAAGAGTTCGCATTGTTGTACGATCTTTTCGGGGACAGCACGCTCAATCAAAAATGTTTTTTGCAAAACCCAGCGAACGGGAGCATTTCATTTTCGCAAAAAGGATGTTTTTTTACAGTGCGAGCGTCCCCGCTCGCCTTTTTTACACAGCACGCGAGCGGGGACGCTCGCACTAATGACGTTGGACGTTGGACGTTCCCGAGCGGGGACGCTCGGACTAATGACTTAACTTTAAGAGCGCGATCGAAATTCAATCACATCTTGCTTAATAGTCACATCTTTATTACCAAAAAAGTCGTGACCTAGCAGTCCGATATTTAGTGATGGGGCGATTGGTACAACTACATTTTTAATTGCCAAACCGCCAGCTTCGATTGAAGTAACATTGCCGAGGGAAAAAGTTGCTACTCCATTGGGAGTTTGTGCTTGCACTGTTCCTTGAGCAACTATCTTCAAAGCAGTAGCCATTGCTGGCGTAATTACTGTGCGGCTGGCTCCAGAATCCACCATCATTTCAAACTTTTGTGTGCCGTTAAACGTGACTTCTATGACTGGGATATTAGCTTCTCGGCGTTTAATTTTGACCAGAAATACTCCCGATTTAATATCAGCCTTAGTATCAGACGAAGCAGCGGGAGCCAATTCTTGGGGCATAAAACCGCAGACAGAGCGGCTCAAGCTGATTGTTTGGCCGCTGGAATTACGCATGAAGCATCCCTCGCTCTCTTGAGCAGTCGCTGGCGAGGAGTTGACTGCAGTGTCAAGCAAAATTGAACTGCTCAGAGAAATAACTGCTGTTAAAAGCAGTAAAGGTTTGCGGAGGTTTTTAGCGTTGGGTCGAGGCTTTTTTGAGTTGGAGAGTAAAGGCAAGGGAGATTTGCTGACCATAGTTTAATTAAACGCTTGTTTGTCGATCGTAACAATGAAAATTGCCTTTTAGTATAAATTTAGACTGTTTTCCCGACTCATAAGCTGCTGGCGGTTCAATTGTTCGCGCAGGCTCAGATGCCAAGAATTTGCACTGGTTGCTTCTGCTCGATGCGCGCGTGGCTTCTTCCTCCGACCTCGGCTATGGCAGTGCATAGGCGCCTTGCTTTCCCGAACAGTTGCACAAATTAAAATAATATCTGTATATTGCCGGCTAGCATCAAATCCCAGGCAGTG
Organism: Chroococcales cyanobacterium; assembly: GCA_038260455.1. Classification (GTDB taxonomy): domain Bacteria; phylum Cyanobacteriota; class Cyanobacteriia; order Cyanobacteriales; family Microcoleaceae; genus Microcoleus. The sequence continues at coordinate 4,207 of JBBSNU010000396.1, forward strand.
GTAAGAATGAAACCAAAGTCCAGTAATTAAGGATGCCATGTCACTTTCAACAGCAAAACCCGCTCTCCTAGTCCTGGCTGACGGTACTGCTTACCGCGGCTGGTCGTTTGGCGCTGACGCAACCGTCGTCGGCGAGGTAGTTTTCAATACCGGAATGACAGGCTACCAAGAAGTCTTGACCGATCCTAGCTATTGCGGCCAAATTGTCACTTTTACTTATCCAGAATTGGGCAATACCGGGGTAAATCTCGAAGATGAAGAATCCTCGCGGCCACAAATTCGAGGTGCGATCGCCCGTAACGTATGCAGCCGCCCCAGCAACTGGCGCTGCTCCCAATCCCTGCAAGACTACCTAAAACAGTACAATATCCCCGGCCTTTACGGCATCGACACCCGCGCCCTCACGCGCAAAATTCGCACTGTGGGAGCGATTAACGGCGGCATCTCGACAGTGATTCTCGACCAGGCCGAGCTGTTGGAGCAAGTCCAAGACGCTCCCAGTATGGCCGGGCTGAATCTGGTACAGAAAGTGACCACCCGCAAGGTTTACGAGTGGTCGGAAGCGACGGACTCGGTGTGGGAGTTCAGTCCGACAGTCCAACCGGCCAGCGGCGAAATGTGGACGGTGGTGGCGATCGACTTTGGGATCAAGCGCAATATTCTGCGGCGTTTGGCGAGTTACGGCTGTCGGGTAATTGTTGTACCCGCTGACACGTCGGCGGAGGAAATTCTCAAATACAACCCGGACGGCATTTTTCTGTCCAACGGCCCGGGAGATCCCTCGGCGGTAACTGAAGGAATCGCGACGGCCCGAGCTCTGTTGAAGTCAGACAAACCCGTGTTCGGCATTTGCATGGGACACCAGATTCTGGGGATTTCCTTGGGTGCGGAAACTTTTAAACTCAAGTTCGGCCACCGGGGCTTGAATCATCCTGCGGGTTTAACTCAGCAAGTAGAAATTACTAGCCAAAATCACGGTTTTGCGATCGACCCGGATTCCCTAGTCCCGGAAGTAGAAATTACTCATCTCAATTTGAACGATCGCACCGTAGCCGGATTGAAGCACAAAACCTTGCCGCTGTTCTCA
>JBBSNU010000397.1:0-5279 GCA_038260455.1 Chroococcales cyanobacterium
CGTGGCAACTGAAGTTAACTCGTTTAACTTCACGTCTCCTCGTTCTTGGCTGTCCTGTTTCCACTTTGTGATGGGTTTCTTCTTCTTGGTCGGCCACTTGTGGCACGCGGGTCGCGCTCGCGCTGCTGTTGCTGGTTTTGAAAGAGGTATCGATCGCGAAAATGAAGCTGTGATGTCTATGTCTGACTTGGACTAATCGATCGCATTTAATGTTGATTTGATTGTCTAGTCAAAAAAGGCTCCTGTTTAACCGCAGGAGCCTTTTTTTTGAGTAAATATAGTAGAAGGAAGTTCGGCAACGAGCAATGTACGGGATGTAATATCGTTTCCGGTTACATCGGAATTATTAGCCAAAATGAGGAGACGGCAGTGCCGTGTCCCTACCCAAAATAATCTTCTCGTGACACGGAACTGCCGTCTCCTCTATATCATTCCGGTGTAACCGGAATTGATATAACGGATGGATGGATGGAACAAGAAAGAAGCAATAGACTGCATGGCTTTGGGCAATCAAGAATGTCCTAACTGTCAGGGCGCTATATCTGGAAAAAGCGGCGTTGCGGTCGATCGACCGTTTGATTAATAATTCTGCAAGTCTTGACACTTGACAATTTTTGTGCAATCGGGTAGATAGCTTGCAAGACAGGCTCTACAAAGTTTATATTTAAAGTACAAAACTTTTAATCGCACAAAATTGAAATTTGCAATAGAAAGTTACAGTTTGAAGGCAACTTGCTAACTGTGCAAAACTCATCGACGATCGTTCTCAGGATATTCATATTTTTGATTAAATAGCTGTGCTTGCCGAATTTTATAACACGCACAAAACTTTTGTGCCGCTTACTGTTATTGCTGGGAAAGCAAAAAATTAATAATGGACTCATTAAAAATCGAAAATGTCAAGGTGAGCTACGATCGAGCAAATTTACTCTCGCGCATCGCCAACCGCATTCGCCGCTCTCTAGAACTGCCAGAAATTCTCGGTGCCACAGCAGCAGAAGTTCAATCCTTCTTGGGAACAGACAGAGTAAAAATCTACAAATTTCATAGCGACGGCAGCGGTGAAGTGATTGCTGAATCAATTAACGGCAACCGCTTACCATCTTTATTAGGACTGCATTTTCCAGCAGACGATATTCCCTCTCACGCCCGCCAACTGTTCGCGCAACTACAAGTGCGATCGATCGTCGATATCGATTCCGGGCTGCTCGGCCAAAGTCCCCGCCTCGATCCGGTTTCCGGCCAACTGCTGCCCGACGAAGTGCGGTACAGGCCGATCGACCCCTGCCACGCTGAATACTTGACTGCACTCGGCGTCAAAGCTTCCTTGGTACTACCAATTTTTCACGGCGCAGAATTCTGGGGGTTGTTGGTATCTCACCACTCCGAATCCCGGAGTGTCGCAGAAGACGAACTGCAAGGCGTTCAGATGGTGGCAGATCAGCTCGGCGTAGCCATAGCCCAATCAACCCTCCTCGCCCGAGCGAGGGCGAAAGCTCAGCGGGAAACTGCCGTCAACCGCGTCGCCGCAGCTCTTCACTCCCAGCCGGCGATCGAACTGCAAGCAGCTTTGGCAGAATCTGTAGCTGCACTAGGCGGAGCCGGCGGCAGGCTGTGCATTTTCGACAGCAGCAAAATCACCAGTTTAGAGCCCCACTCGGACAATTCCACTCCCACACTCAAAGTCTACACTTGCGGCTCCGGGCCGAGGATGCAAATTTCGGCAAAATACCAGCAGCTAGAGCAATACAGCGTCTGGCACGAATATTTTAAATCCGGCGAACAACAGGTTTGGGCAATTCCCGACTTGTACAAAATTAGCAGTTTGAGAAGCCTGCAACCTGCATTTCGATCGACCAAAATTCGCAGTATTTTAATCGTACCGCTCAGAACCAGCCAGCAAATATTCGGTTATTTGAGCATTTTTCGAGAAGAATTTGACACCGAAACTCTCTGGGCCGGACAGTTGGATGCAGACGGGCGGCTCGCCCAATCTCGGATATCTTTTGAAATGTGGAAAGAGTCAAAAACCGCCCAAATTCGCGAATTGAAGGCTGAAGAAATTGAGTTAGTACAAACTTTTGGCAGCCTGTTTTCTCAGGCAATTAACCACTACCAACTCGACCAACAAATAGAAGCACTTAACAATAATTTAGAAAATCAAGTTCAAGAGCGCACAGCTCAACTGCAGCAGTTGACCCAACAGCAGCGAGTGCTGTTTGAAGTCGTGGCAAAAATGCGGGAATCCCTAGACTTGAACAAAATTTTTAATACGATGTCCCAGGAACTGCGGCGGGCTTTAAATGCCGATCGCGTTGGGGTTTACCGCTTCGATTCCGCATCGGATTTTAAGGATGGCGAATTTGTTGCCGAAGATGTTTTGCCAGATTTTCTGTCAGCAATGGCAGTTAAAGTACACGATCATTGCTTTGGAGAAAAATACGCCCAGCTCTACTCTCGGGGGCGAGTTCACGCACTGCCCGACATCAGACAGGTCGGACTGCCAGATTGTTTTCGGCAAATATTAGATCAATTTCAGGTGAAAGCTACTTTAGTTGCACCGGTAATGAAAGGCAACGACCTTTGGGGGTTGCTGTGCGTACACCAGTGTTCGGCTCCCCGCAACTGGGAATCTTCGGAAATTCAGTTTGTTACCCAAATTTCCGCTCAGCTCAGCATCGCCCTAGAACAAGCAGATTTGCTCGCTCAAACTCAGCAGCAAGCAGTTGATTTGCAGCAAGCCGCAGAGCAGCAGCAGATACTGTTTGAGGTGGTTGCTAAGATTCGACAATCTCTCGATTTAGATACAATCTTTCGCACGACAACTACAGAACTGCGGCGGATTTTAAATGCAGACAGAGTTGGGGTTTATCGCTTTGACCGCAGTTCAAAGTTTAATGAAGGTGAATTTATTACCGAAGATGTTTTGCCTGGTTTTGAATCGGCAATTAATGTGAAAATTCGGGATAAATGTTTTGGCGAAAACTACGCGCAGAAATACAGTCAGGGACGCATTCAAGTGCTGCCAGATATCGAAACTGCGGGAATTTCCGACTGCCACGCTGCTATTTTAGCTCAATTTCAAATTAAAGCTCAAGTAATTATGCCGCTAATGAATGGCAGCGAACTTTGGGGTTTGCTGTGCGTCCACCAGTGTAGCGGTTCGCGCGATTGGAACACTTCAGAAATCCAGTTTGCTACGCAAGTCGGAGAGCAGTTGAGCGTAGCATTAGAACAAGCTGATTTGCTCGCTCAAACGCGACAGCAAACGATCGATCTCCAGTGGGCCGCCGAGCAACAGCGGATACTGTTTGAAGTGGTGGTCAAAATTCGAGAATCTCTCGATATCAACGCGATTTTTAAGACGGCAACCCAAGAAGTTTGTCAGTTTATGCAAGTCGATAGAATTGCTGTGTATGGCTTTAATCCTGATTGGAGCGGTCAATATGTTGCCGAGTTTGTCAAAGATGGCTGGAGAACATTGGTAGGGGAAGATATCAATGAGGTTTGGGAAGATACTTATTTGCAGGAACACCGAGGCGGCAGGTATCTCAATAATGAAACTCTAGCCGTAGACGATATCTATCAAGCTGGTTATTCAAAGTGTCTCCTCGGTATTTTAGAGCATTTTCAGGTGAAGGCTTATGCGATAGCGCCGATTTTTGTAGGACAAGAACTTTGGGGTTTGCTGGCAGCTTATCAACATTCTGGGCCGCGCTGCTGGGAAAGTTCAGAAGTTAAATTTTTAGCTCAGATTGCCAATCAGTTAGGCGTAGCTATCCAACAAGCCGATTTGCTGGATCAAACGAGACGACAATCAGCACAAATTGCTCAAAATTTAAAGGATTTGCAGGAAACTCAAGCTCAATTGATTCAGACTGAAAAAATGTCGGGTTTGGGGCAACTGGTGGCAGGCATTGCTCACGAAATTAACAATCCAGTTAATTTTATTTACGGCAATCTCAATCACGCTACTGATTATACTGAGAACTTGCTGAGTTTGCTGGAACTTTACCAGCAGCAATATCCCGATTCTAGTCCTGAAATTGCCGCGTTGACTGAAGATATTGACTTGGAATTTCTGCTCGAAGATTTGCCGAAGTTGCTATTGTCTATGAAGGTGGGAGCAGATCGCATCCGTCAAATAGTTCTGTCTTTGAGGAATTTCTCTCGTCTTGACGAAAGTCAAATGAAGGCGGTTGATATTCACGAGGGCATTGACAGCACGCTGTTAATTTTGCAGCACAGGCTGAAATCTAATCCAGACAGTGCCAACATTCTGCTAGTTAAAGAATACGGCAATTTGCCTCTGGTTGAGTGTTATGCTGGACAGTTGAATCAGGTGTTTATGAATGTACTCGGAAATGCGATCGATGCTTTGGAATCGGAAAAGTTGCTTTCTGGTAAATCTGTGAACCCTCAAATTAAAATCTCTACTGCTATGGGTCAACTTAATGGCAATGTTCCTAGCGCGGTGATTCGGATTTCTGACAACGGCTCGGGAATTTCGGAACCTATGAGACAACGCATATTTGACCCTTTTTTCACCACTAAACCGGTGGGAAAAGGTACTGGATTGGGACTGTCAATTAGTTACCAAATTGTGGTAGAGAAACACGGCGGTGTTTTTAAGTGTAGTTCCCAATTGGGCAAAGGTACTGAGTTTGCGATCGAGATTCCGATTAATCAGCCGTCAGCAGTCATCAGTCATCAGTCATCAGTCATCAGTCATTAGTCATTAGTCATCAGTCATCAGTCATTAGTGCTGTCCTCCCCGAGTTATTGTAGGGTGCGTCAGGGGGCTGAATGTTTTCGTCGCCTACTCAAGGATTCGGGCCCCCTGACGCACCCTACGGTTAGCTTTCTTTATGTAGAGTCTAGGTTTTAACCGCCGAGTCAAGCCCAGTTCGATCGCCCGCGCCTGAACATGGTAAATTCAGTCATACAGGCTGTTTTCAAAATAGCAAACTGAGCGCTTGCAATCGATCGACCCATACGCCATGACAGATTCCGAATTCTCAGACGATTTAAAATGGACGCCCGAAGCCAAGGCAAAGCTGAAAAATATTCCCTATTTTGTCCGGGGACAAGCCCGCGTCCGCATCGAGCAATTGGCCCGCACCGCCGAAACCGAAGTAGTCACAGTTGACTTAGTTGAGCAAGCTCGCATCGAGTTTGGGCAATAAGGGATCGAAATGTACCCTAAAGCTTTAGACTATATATTGCGTTGTAAGGACAAGGATTTAAAAAAGTAGTGCGTAAAATCGTTATAGCTGGCA
>JBBSNU010000398.1:0-5276 GCA_038260455.1 Chroococcales cyanobacterium
CCGAATTTCGAGGTTGACAGTGAATAAAAAACACTCAACAAAAAGACTAAGCGGCTTAGCTTCAGGAAGCTGGCTGCACAAATTAATTGGCAAATAAATTTTTTCAACAAATATATAGCCTTTCTCAGAAAGATGAGGTACTATCCGGCATAGGGCATAGGGCATAGGGCATAGGGCATAGGGCATAGGGCATAGGGCTATCCTCACTTTTTGAGAACCGCTATATAGCAGTGAACACAAATCGGTAAGTGCATTGGAAAACACAACATCAGACTCACAAAACGCGGTAAAAAACGAAAAGCTTTTTGCAGTTGCTACGGTTTCCCAACGCGCCGACGCGCTGGATGCGCTGCGGGGAATAGCAGTTTTAGCAATGGTTTTATCAGGTACAATAGCCCGCAAAACATTGCCGGCGTGGATGTATCACGCCCAACTCCCTCCACCAGACCACGTTTTTAATAACAAACTAGCAGGATTAACCTGGGTGGACTTAGTTTTCCCCTTTTTTCTGTTTGCAATGGGTGCCGCAATACCCCTAGCTTTGTCCCGCCGCATCGCCAAGGGATGGGATACAAAAAAAGTAATTTTATTGATTTTGCAAAGAGGCTGTTTATTGGCATTTTTTGCAATATTTCTCCAGCACATTCGACCGACTGTAATTAGCCCGGAGGAAGCAAGCAGACTAAAGTGGTGGCTTGGATTGTGCGGATTTTTAATATTATTTTTGATGTACGTTCGCTGGCCTCAAAAGTGGTCTGCATGGCTGCGTAGGGGGTTAACGCTGGCTGCTTGGAGTGCGGGAATAGTCTTCGTATCTAACATCAAATATCCCAACGGCGTAGGATTTTCAGTTGACCGCAGCGACATCATCTTGATGGTACTTGCAAATATGGCCGTTTTCGGGTCGCTAATTTGGCTGTTTACTCGTTCAAATGTATGGCTGCGAGTAGGAATTTTGGGCTTGTTGCTAGCGGCGCGACTGTCTTCTCCGGCTGACGGTTGGGTTAAGTTAGTTTGGTCGTCATCTCCTGCAACTTGGCTGTTTCAATTTGATTATTTGAAGTATTTGTTTGTGGTGATTCCCGGTACGATTGTCGGGGATTTACTGAATCGGTGGATAGAGTATTATTCGCCGCAAGAGTCGAGTTATGCGAAGTGGAATCGTTGGCGCTATTTTAGCATTCTGGGTTTGATGTTTGCGGTTAATTTAATCTTGTTAATTGGACTCCAAGCTAGATGGGTGTGGCAGACTTCGTTAGTGACGCTGATGCTGTGTTTGTGCGGTTGGGTTTTGTTGAAAAAACCCGGTAACGTCACGGAAAACTTATTGAACCACCTTTACAAATGGGGGTTTTATTGGCTAATTTTGGGTTTGCTGCTTGAGCCTTATCAAGGGGGAATCAAGAAAGATTCGGCGACGATGAGTTACTTTTTTATAACGTCGGGAATGGCGATTTTTTTGTTGATTGGGTTGACGGTAATTATCGACGTGTTTCAGAAAAGATGGTTTTTACAGTTATTTATTGATAATGGGTTAAACCCGATGATTGGTTATGCGGGATTTGCGAATATTATCTGGCCAATTCTAGTTTTAACTAAATGGGAACCGGTGATTGTTGAGATGACTTCAAGCAATCCGTTTATGGGGTTTTTGAGGGGTTTTGGATATACGGCGATTTTGGCGTTAATTGTGATGGTATTTACGAGGTTGAAACTATTTTTGAGAACGTGATATAATTACATGGCGAGTTAATTTTCACGTTTGGTAAATATAATTTCCTCATCGGCTTGCCTAAATTCAATATTAAAGTTATAAAACACAAATTCTCGCCCCAAAAGCATGATATCATGTCCGGTCTACGATCGTAATAACAAAGGCTCGTAGTGCGGACTTCAGTCTGCAGAATGCAGCGGACTAAAGTCCGCACTACAAACGAATCTGATTGGGGTACATCGAACGGACATAATATGACATCATCGGCTTGCCTAAGTTCAATATTCAACTTATCCAACACAAGTTTTCGCCCCAAAAGCATGATATCATTTCCGGTCTACGATCGTCACAAAAAAGGCTCGTAGTGCGGACTTAAGTCCGCTCCATGAAAGCGGACTAAAGTCCGCACTACAAACGAATCTGATTGCGGTCAATCGAACGGACATAATATGACATCTGCTTTGGCAGGGGTTTTGTTCATAGATGATGCTGTGATTGGCTAGAGAGATTTGCCTGGAAAACCCTAGGGAGTTACAGTCTATGAAACTGACTTGAGAATGCCGCTTTCTAGCTGATAAATTGCTGCCATAATTCCAGTTTCAGGATTTGTGAGCAGGGATTTTTTGACATCTTTCAAGTATTCTACAATGTGTGCCCGCAAAATCGGTCTTTCTACTGTGACTGTGTGATTGTAATCCCACAAATCCCAGATGATAATGCCGATGCCGACAATCGGGTCGATTAAACCTACTCCCAACTGACTTGCAACTGTACCGCCTGTTTTTGTAGCTATTTTGGCTGCGGCTTTGCTGGCAGCTTTTGCCGTAATTTTGCTGCCGACTTTGGCCGCCATTCCTAATATTAAAGGTTTAGCAATCAAGTAACCGCTGCCGCCAACTAATACTTTTAATGAGAAATTTGAGAGGTTTCCTTGGTCGCTAATTGTGGTGGCAATATCGTTGAGATGTTTGTCCCAATGTACTTGCGGTATGTTATAATTATTTTGAACTACTTTTACATTTTTGCTAACTTCGGCTATGTACAAGTTAGCAGTATCTTGAGTGATTAATTGAAATCGCAGTTGAGCGTTTTTGGGAACCAGCACGCGGTTAGCGAATTCTCTTTGGAAGTCTTCGGTTAATTTTTCGGAAACAGCTTGAGATGCTGCTGTCATGTCAAACTTGTTGAATACGGCTGATTTGACGAAAGTGAAAGGGACTGTAAACTCCATCTTTTTTTGATTAAAGTAATCGAAGTACCAATCGAGGAAGTTGTTGTCTACTCGTGTAATAACTTCGGTTTCCCATTTGTCCAATTCTTTTGATGCAAAAGCTTCGGCTGTTGTGTGGGATTGTTGGATGGCGTTTTTAATGTCTTGGTTGACTTTGCTGAAATCGTGGGGCGGGGAGACTACAACGGCTGTGGTTGCAGTATTTGTTAGGGACTGGGATATGAGAAAGTTACCTAATAGGGGAATTATGACTACTAGAATGACGATCGTCCAAATCATCGGTGTCACGGTTTTGATAAACTGGGCGAGCACCTTGAGGCGTTCTGTTTTTTCTGAATAGCTGATTTTTTCGTTTTCTTGACTCATGGCGGTTCTGCAAGTGATGAGAATGGGGGGCTAGTTTTGATTATAGGCGGCGTTTTGGGCGATCGACCTACGAGCCTATGGCCTGGTATTCTGGAATAGTGGGGGGAAAGTACGCGCGAGCGCAGCTATCCGACACAAAATCGCCAGTTTTTAATTTTTGACTGCATAGAAATTAAAGTGGTACTATTTTTGAATATATTTCAAGCTGTTAATATGACCTTAGATCCTTTTGTACGCAAGCTAGCAGCCATAAATCAAGCTTTATCTTCCCTATCAGCAGAAACCTGCACGGCGCCCGGATGCAATCAAGCAGTTTCAAAACCCGGTTACAAATTATGCTACGAACATTGGAAAGCTAACAACGCTCAACCCGTGTCAGCGCCCAAACCTAAACCCCAACAACCCTCTTTTCCCTCACTTCTGTCCGCTACCAGCATCAGCGATAAACTAGAAATATCAAAGCACAAAGTCAACCCAATTTTAGCAGAGTTAGGATTAGTAAACAAAGAGCGCAACGGCTGGGTAGCAACTAAGCGGGGGATTGGTTTTGGGGCGGTGCAAAAAATTTACCCTCAAGACAACACTCCTTATGTGCTTTGGCCAGAATCTATACTAACAAATCAAGTTTTTCTGGCGACTCTTGAGAGTCTTAAAGGTGAAAATTCAGAACAGAGCAAAACAGAAGTAAACACAAAGCTAGGGTTCCGCGAGAAGTTTCGGGCGAGTGCACAGCATCGAACAACCGACGGTCATTTTGTGCGGTCTAAAGCTGAAGTTTTGATTGATAATTGGCTTTATATGGCGGAGCTAGTTCACGCCTATGAACGCCGACTACCGATAGAGGAAGAAGCTTACTGTGACTTTTATATTCCTGGGGGAAAGGTGTATATTGAATACTGGGGATATGAGAACAACCCGGAGTATGCGGCGCGCAAGAAAGTAAAGCAAGAACTATATCAGAAGTACGAACTCAACCTGATTGAGTTAACAGATGAACACATCAAGAATTTGGATGATTATTTACCTAGAATGTTATTAAAATTTGGCGTAATTGTAAATTGATTTAAAAGTGCGATCGCACTTTTTATCCGCGTTCATCTGCGTTAATCTGCCTTGATCAGCGGTTGACAAAAAAATCAAAGAGCGATCGCCCTTTACCGCCCCTCAAACGCGATCGTCCTGATAGGATTATATTTTATATTTTAGCCAGCCTTACTCAACAAAGCTAAAATATATTGTTCAATACTAACTCCTGCGGTTTCAGCATTGTCTGCTAAACTCCGGCGCAGAGATTTAGGGATTTCCAACGATAAACTTCCGCTATCTTCAACCTCGGTTAAAGGTAAAGGAATCTCATCGCCACACTCATAAGCAGTCTCTATCCACAATTCCCTAGCTTCCTCAATGTTCTCCATCGCTTCTGACAAAGTTTCGCCCACAGACATACAACCCGGAAGGTCTTTGATTATCGCTGTATAACCTTCGGATTCTGGATAAAAAATGATAGGATACTTCAGGCTTAAGTAATAATCTAACACCATTTTTTCAAAATTTGTGTAATTTTTTACACTCGCTCGCGGTGGTACAGGTGCGTCGCTGTGAGATTGTCGATAGGTAGCTAGGGATTGTTCGTCGCGACGCACCCTACAACTTAAGCCTCGACTCATGGCGGTTCTGCAAGTGATGAGAATGGGGGGCTAGTTTTGATTATAGGCGGTGTTTTGGGCGATCGACCTACGAGCCTATGGCCTGGTATTCTGGAATAGTTGGGTAAAAGTGCGCCCTTTCATCCTTGACTGTATAATAGTCATAGCCTTAGTTATAGCTCAGGTACTGCCTTCCCCCAAACTATAAAAAAAGATGGTTCAAAAAATAGCTCTATTTAATCACAAGGGTGGCGTTAGCAAAACAACCACTACATTTAATCTAGGATGGATGTTAGCCACCAAGGGAAAAAAAGTAATC
>JBBSNU010000399.1:0-5273 GCA_038260455.1 Chroococcales cyanobacterium
AGCTTTCTGAGAACCAGAAGCAATCACGTCAATTCCCCAAGCGTCCATCGGTACGTTGGCAGCGCCTAAACTGGTGACAGCATCGACCATAATCAAAGCTTCACCGTGTGCTTTGACGTGGCGGTTGATGGTTTCGAGGTCGTTGAGGACGCCCGTGGAGGTTTCCGAGTGGGTAATGATGACAGCTTTGATTTGCTTCTCTTTATCTGCTTCGAGTTTTTCGCGGAAGTGTTCGGGGTCTAAAGGTTGGCCCCACTCGGCTTTAATAATTTCGGCGTTTAAACCGTAAGCTTCGGCGACTTCAGCCCAGCGTTCACCAAATTTGCCGTTGGTGCCGACTAAAACTCGATCGCCCGCACTCAAGAAATTAATTATCCCAGCTTCCATCGCGCCGGTACCAGAAACCGTCAAACTCAGCACGTCACTTTTGGTTTGGTGCAGCCATTTGAGGTTTTCGGTACATTCTCCAAAAATCGCGTCAAATTCCTTGCTGCGGTGGCCCATCGGGTGTTTTGCCATCGCCAGCAAAGCCGCTTCGGGCACCGGTGTCGGGCCGGGAATCATCAGCATTAATTTGTTGTCCATAATCCTGTCCTAACTTTTTCTGTGGGAGTTAATAGAATAAATCAAAAATTGAAACTTTAAAGTCTGCACTCTAAGTTTTTTAACTTTTAATTTTTAACTCCCGTAGAGTTAGTTTCATTTAAAGACCAGCGGTATTCTACCGCTAAGTTCGATCGCTGGCAGCTTTGTTCTAATTGCTTTTGAATGGCAAGGGCTTTACGCAGTGTAATAATAAGTTGGTGAACTTGTTGCTGCTGCGGCGATTGTGGACTGACAGCAAACATTGTTTTGCGTTCTAACAATTGAAGTAGCAATTCATAATGAATGTACGAAGGCAGGGGAATTGGCTCCATGAAAGCTAACATACCTCAGCGAACAGACACCCCATTGCAATTGCATGGGGCATCACAGGTGAACATTAGATGCCCGATTTTTTATTTGTTTTCTAACCGTACAGCAACCCCTGCTTGGCCGATCGCATCTTCGGGGCTGGGTTTGATAGCGCTAAATTTGGCGATCGACTGGCGAGAGCGAATAGATTTAATTGCTTTTCGGCAAAATATTTCTCCGCAATATAGCTTTGAGTGCTATTTTTTTTCAGTTAAGCGCTTGAGTCGATGCAGGCTAGAAATTCTGATTATTTACCTAGTTAATCAATTTTTATCAGAATTCGGGGGTGTTTGTCAAGCAGTCTCGCCTTTGGTGATGTGCGGATGCGCCTTGACAAGGGAGGCTAAAGCGGCGCCGGGATCTGGCTGTTTGACTAGGGATTCGCCGATGAGGGCGGCTTTGGCACCTGCGCTGACAACTTGGCTGAGGTCATCGGGAGTGTGGATTCCTGACTCGCTGACGATGAGGATATTTTTTCCTTGAATTTCCGTTTGGCGCGAGGCTAATAGTTGACTGGTGGTTTCTAGGCTGACGGAAAAGTTTTCTAGGTTGCGGTTGTTGATGCCGATTAATTCGACTCCTTTTAGGGTTAATACGCGATCGAGTTCTTCGAGTGTGTGAACTTCGATTAAAGCTGTCATGCCCAAAGTCTTGACAATTTTAACAAAGTATTGTAAGTCTTTGTCAGATAGAATGGCGGCGATTAACAATACAGCATCCGCGCCGCTAATCCGAGCGAGATAGATTTGGTAGGGATAGATAATAAACTCTTTGCAAAGTAGTGGCAATTCGACGGCGGCACGGATTTTAGAAAGGTTGTCGAAACTGCCTTGAAAGAACTTTTCATCGGTGAGTACGGAGATGCAGCTAGCGCCGTTTTGTTGGTATGCTTGGGCGATCGCCACGGGGTCGAAATCTTCACGAATTACGCCTTTGCTGGGGGAAGCTTTTTTGACTTCGGCGATGATTGCGGGTGTGGTTTTACCGTTTTTGAGTGCGCCGAGGAAGTCGCGGATGGGCGGCGCAAAGGGGAGTCTTTTGTGAAGTTCGGCTAGCGGCGTGCGATCGCGCTTTTGGGCTACTTCTGCTTCTTTTTGCCAGACGATTTCTTCGAGGATGTGGCGGGGCTCGGAGTCTGGTACAGCGATTTCGTAGCTGAGGTAGAGTACGGAGACTGAGGTACTAGGGGGACGGCGGCGGATTTGAAGCATGGTAAGGGGGATAAAGGGCGATCGCAACAAGTTTCAACGTATTATATAATGGTTGCAGTGAATCCTCCTAATCTGAGTGCTAATGCGTGTCAGCTAAAGATATTTATCACAATACAGTTAAGCGTGCCCTACAAAAGGATGGCTGGACGATTACTCACGATCCATTTCCCCTTCAAATTGGTCGCAAGCGCTTATCTGCTGACCTCGGTGCAGAACGTCTAATTAATGCTGAAAAAGGAACTGAAAAAATTGTTGTTGAGGTTAAGAGTTTTGTAGGGCGATCGGATGTAAAAGATTTGGAACAAGCTTTAGGACAGTACATTCTTTACCGCCAAGTGCTCAATGAAATGCAGATTGATCGAAATTTATATCTGGCCATTTCTGAGGAAGTTTTTAATAGCGTATTTACCATAGAATTAGGGCAAGTATTATTAAAAAATAATCTTGTTAAACTGCTTGTTTTTGATAAAAAAAGTGAGGCAATACTTCAATGGATACCCGATTGAGATACCAAGAAATCATCAAAACCATACTTCGGGAACACGCTAACTTTCGCAATACTATACCTGACGGCTATCAATCTCAACTTTTATTTGATGATGAACGAGGAGGCTACTTAGTCTTGGATATTGGTTGGAATGAGAACAAGTACCTTCACGCTACACCAATTCACATCAATTTAATTGGCGATAAAATCTGGATTCAATATGATGACACCGAAGAAGGAGTGGCTACCGATTTACTAGCAGCAGGTGTTCCGAAAGAAGATATTGTACTAGGTTTTCGCCATCCTAGAGTGCGTGAATATACTGAGTTTGGCACGGGTTTTAGCGGCAAAGATGAGGGAAGTGTTGCTGAATTGGCTGCTATGCAGTCAGTCTAAATTACTCGTTGAACTCAATCGCGTAATTCTCTGACAGTCTGAGGTTTGACAATTCTGGCTTGTGCGTCTTTTAGGCCGCTTAACAGGCGATCGGCGTGGTATATTTGTATAATCAAAGAATCGCGATCGCACACAACCCAATGGAATCTCTACCCAATAATTGGGCGGATATTCAGCCTGACATCATATATCAAACGCTGGCTGATATGCTAGTATCTTTTAGCAAAAAGCAAATCCGCCTCGGCCAAAGATACGATCAAAACAATAAACATCTCAAAGCCATTCAAAATGGTAGAGTACCCCCCGATGGTAGTATAGGTCTTGTTCCTTCAGAAGCAGAAGGATACGATCTCAAATCTAAGGTGTTAGGATCGGGCGGAGATTATCGCTATTACGGAAAGTTTATTGAAGGAGTTTTACACTTCCCAGGTGTCAAGACAAGTCATTAACGGAGAATAAAGCTGATGAATGCAGTAACTTTGACAAATCACAAAATTTGGGATGAACTTGCTAAAATCTTAGCACCGATTGATATAAATCACCTCGTCGCTCAACATTTAGAATCCTGTAATTACAAAATAAGAGGCTACTGGGATAGCAATAATAAGTTCTATGAAGAGATTGCTTTTATTCATCCCATCTGTGCGGAGTTAATCGGGCGATCGCTAGGCACAAACATTATCAACAATCATCCGACTTCTCACTGGATTAAGCTTAAATTTTTACTCAAAGCTGATTTATCTGCTAGCGAAAACAACCTAGTTAGCGATGATGACGATGAAGAAATTGGCGAACTGACTCTGATTTTAGATACGAATCAGAAAGTTATTGATGAAAACTGGCTGATTGATGTCGAATCTCCCTTTGTTGTTGCCAAAAGTCAGCCGGATTTGCAGCAGACAAGCTAGTTTGCTAATATGTCTGATTTGACATATAATCTAAAAAAACCTAAAATATAGATGGTAGATTCGGAAAGCAAACCCCTTGTCTGGCTTAGTGGGGAAGTAAAAACACCGCCTTTTTCTACTGAGGCGCGTATTCAAGCCGGATTTTTCCTGCGAAAGCTACAGGATGGCGAAAGCCTATCCATGCCTTTCTCTCGCCCTATGCCAAGTATCGGAGCTCATTGTCACGAGATCCGTCTAGCCGATTCAGGGACAAGCAAGGATTGGCGCATCATTTATCGAATAGACGTAGATGCTATCATTATACTCGATGTCTTTAACAAAACTACGAACAAAACACCGGATTTTATCATTGAAAAATGTAAAAAACGGTTGAAACAATACGACCAAATTTGAATTGATATCAGGAAGGTATTTTTATGGACACAGCTAAACGCCAACGCTTACAAGCAGCAGGATGGACTATCGGAACAGCAGAGGAATTTCTAGGACTTTCACCCGAAGAAACAGCCTTTATAGAAATGAAACTTGCACTGAGTAAAGCCATCAAACAAAACCGGATTAGCCAACAGATGACGCAGCACGAACTTGCTCAAAGAATTAAGTCTAGCCAGTCAAGAGTTGCTAAAATAGAAGCTGGCGATCCTTCCGCTTCCCTCGATCTCCTGATTCGCACCTTGCTTACCTTCGGTGCTACACGCCAAGACATTGCTGACGTGATTCTTAACAGTGGTTCCTCACAAATATCTCATCTTAACTGAATTACTAAAAGTACGCACCAGCGTTCGCTTTCGCGTTCCCCTAGGGTAGCTATCCCGTCGGGAATCGCACTTTAACTTAAACCTTAACCGCTTCCTGCGATTTAGTTTCCATAGCCTGCAACGCTTTCGATGCCGCCTCAACTACGCTTATCCACCCAGAAGAGTTAATATAATCCTCATCAGAAGCTTCTGTCCCCAATACCTCAAGAACTAAATCTATAGCCTGACAAACTGCTGCGATCGAACGGGCTTCTTTTTCATTTTCAATAATTACTCCGATTGCCGCATCAGGATTTTCTGCCAATACTGTATCGTCGTACAGAAAATGAACCGCCTCATCAAAACTATCGTACTCAATTGCTGGCGGATAATCGCTCTCTAGCCAAGCTTTATGCTGATATTCTCGATCGCTCAAACTGCGGAGAGTCTCTAATAACTCTTCTCTCATTTTCGGATATTGTACCATACAAGTTTCTCCTGTACTAAGGTGCGTACCAGCTTTGCCACTGCAACCATTCATCTAAGCGAAGCTATCCCGTAGGGAATCGCCCAAACTGAA
>JBBSNU010000400.1:0-5269 GCA_038260455.1 Chroococcales cyanobacterium
CAAAGTAAACACAATCCGGGAAAAAATCACCCCATCTTCGGTGCTGATGCGAAAAACCGAATTTTTCAATTCCAGAAAGCGGATGAGTCGGAGAATTCTAAACCAGCGAAAAATCCGAATAAAACTGACATTGACAAATCCAAGTAAAAATGGTAATATTGCCAGCAAATCGACGATGGAAAAAAAACTAAAAATAAACTTAAATTTATTGTCAGCGCACCACAGCCGCACTAAATATTCAACAGTAAAAACGACTAAAAGAGCCGTGTCGAGAGTTGCCAATCTAGTTCTAACCAGTTCTGAAATCGGGTAAGTTTCCGCGATAAAGCTGGTAGTAGATAGGAGAATGAGTCCGGTAATAATTAAACTGACGGTTCTCCCTGCGGGCGTTTCAATGTCTTCTAAATAAAATGCAATTTGTTTGCGATTTAACATAAATAATCTGTATTGTAGCAGGACTAGGCGATTGAAATCGCGTCAGTGTCAAACGATGTCCGCGCCGGAGGGCGACTGAAGAGGAAACGGGGTATTAAAGCCTGATTTAGGATAATTCCCCTAGGGGCTGGTGCACGAATGTCTGCAATACAAACGAGAAATCCTGTAAACCCGACGCCCCAACCTACTCCCTTAAAGTATCGAAAGGCGACGGAAATCGTCTAAGCGTCAAACGATGTCCGCCGGAGGGCGACTGAAGAATCTACGGGGTATTAAAGCCTGATTTAATATAATTCCCGTAGGGGCTGGTTCAAAAACAATATATAATTCAGACACACAATCCATATATCAATACACTTGGGTTAACACTGTTTCTTGCCAAGAGATCCCTTGCATCTCTCTGGTTGTAGGGAAGTAGGGGTTGACGCAAGAGCAATTTCTTATCCCCTCGGGAGGGGGACGGCGGGGATCGGGCTACATCAACCCGCCCCCACCACGGGACAGAGTTCGATCGCTGGCAATTCAACGCACATGATATAACTGGTATGCTGAAAAAAATATTTAGGCGAATTTCTAAGTTAGGCAGCGATGAAAATTTTCTGCATTTTACAGAAAGTGTAGAAGTAATAATATCGAAAATTCTCTCACTGGCGATGATTGTGGTAATTATCGTCAGCGTTTGCGATTTGGTGATTTATTTAACAAAAGAATTGCTAAACGACCACGAAAATTTGCTAAAAGACACGTTGTTTGTCATCTTTGGGTTATTTTTAAATGTTTTAATTGCTCTGGAAATATTGGAAAATATTACAGCTTATCTAAGAAAACACGTAATTCAGGTAGAGCTAGTTATTGTAACTTCTTTAATAGCCGTATCTAGAAAAATAATTATTCTAGACTTAGAAAAAAAAACTGCAGCGGATTTGATCGGTCTAGCGGCGGCGATTTTTGCCCTTTCAATTAGTTATTTAATAGTGCGATATACTAATAAGAGACACGATATTTAATATCTAAAGAGAGAGTCTTTGAACTTTTAGTTCTCTAGCCAACGGTCGATTTGGCCGACGGTGAACTCCAGGGCACTGGCGAAGTCTGGAACGGGAAGTCTGTCTTGGGGTTGGTCAAATACGGCAATGGTGCGATCGCTTCGGTGGACAAAGATTAATTCGGGAGCATCTGTGTTTTGCAAAAAACATTTTTTTATAGTGCTGTCCCCGAAGAGCGAGTCGTACAATACGCGAGCGGGGACAGCACTATAAATGCAAAACAGAGATGCTCCCGGTGAAAAATTAGTTAACGACGCACCAAACTATTTTGATTTTAGTCCAACAAACCAGCCGGAGGCACAATTTCAATTCTGCCTTTTTCTAAGTCAACAATTGGCACAATCTCTTGCACGAAAGGAATCAAAATTTTTGTTGATTTAGGCTGTTTGACGCGGATTTTCCGTGGTTTGCGGGTATTTCTGGGGTCAGGGTTTGTTTGGGGAGTTTCAGCTTTTTTGGGCTTTTTTGGTTCTGGGGCGACAATTTCTGGCGGCGTTAGATTTGTTTCTACTTCTAACAGGTCGTTACCTGCGGCAATAATATCACTTACCTTGCCTAAAATTTCCCCGGTTAACTGGTTAAAAACTTCCATACCGATCAAATCTTGCACGTAAAACTCATCAGGTTCGAGGTAAGGTCGATCGCCCTTTTCAACAAACAATTTACAGCCCCGCAGCGCTTCAGCACCATCGCGGTCTTCCACACCCTCCACCTCTACAGCATACAAGCCTTTGCCGGGAATGTAGCGACCGCCCAAAAACTCGATCGCTTCCGGTTCACTTTTGTTAGGGCGCAAAAGCCACCGCTTCCCCGGTTCGATAAATCTTTCCGGGAAATCCGAATCGGGATAGACTCGCACTTCCCCGTATAAACCTTGAGCTGCCACAATTGTACCGATTTCTATCCACTCAGACATAGATTATATCACTCAAATTGCTAGTCATTAGTTATTAGTCATTGGTCATTGGTCATTGGTCATTGGGCATTGGGCATTGGCCAAACAGGGCATTGGTCATTGGTCATTAGTCATCGGTCATTAGTCATCGGGAATTTTTCATTTTTCTTACATTGAACCTCAAACATCCATCCGTTGGGAGCATCTCAGTTTTGCAAAAAGATTATAGTGCGAGCACCTCAAGAGCTCGCGAGTACAATACGCGAGCTCTTGAGGTGCTCGCACTATAAATGCAAAACTGAGATGCTCCCCATCCGTTACATCCGTTACATCCGTTACATCCGTTACACAATCCGTTGCCGAACTTCCTTCTATCCGTTACATCCGTTACACAATCCGTTGCCGAACTTCCTTCTCTACACCAACCCGGTTCTCAGTGCGACAACTGCAGCTTGCACGCGGTCATCCACAGCCAACTTATTCATAATACCGCGAACGTGAGTTTTAATAGTATTTGGACTCAAGTAAAGCGCCGCTGCTATCTCTGGATTGCTGTTACCTTCCACCATTAACTTTAACACCTCCAACTCCCGCTGCGACAACTGACCAAAAGTAGTTGTAGAGGCTGGTTTCGGCGGTTTGAGATGCTCGATCACAGTGCGGGCAATTTGAGGGTCAAGGTATGTAGCCCCCTCTGCTGCCGCTGCGATCGCCGCTAACAGCCTGTCTACGGAAGCACCTTTAATACAATAAGCATCAGCACCGCTAGAAAGTGCAGCAATAATTTCAGTTTCTGCCGTGTGAGAAGTTAACATTACCACTCGAACTTCCGGCATTTGTGCTTTAATTTGTTGAGTGGCTGCTATGCCGTCGAGCCTGGGCAAACCGATATCCATAACAATAATATCAGGCTTGAGTTTCAGTGCAGCAGCTACTCCTAAATACCCGTCTTCTGCTTGCCCTACTATTTCTATTTCTGGCGAATCTGCTAATACTTGCTCTAATCCCAGTTGCATCATCGGGTCGTCTTCAACAATTAAAATTCTCATAATACGAAGCAAGAAGAAGGAAGGAAGAAGGAAGAAGGAAGAAGGAAGAAGGAAGAAGGAAGAATGCCCTTCGGCTTCGCTCAGGGTGAAAAGAAGGAAGAAGGAAGAAGAAAGCCCTTCGGCTTCGCTCAGGGTGAAAAGAAGGAAGAAGGAAGAATGCCCTTCGGCTTCGCTCAGGGTGAAAAGAAGGAAGGGAGCATCTCAGTTTTGCAAAAAGCATTTTTTATATTATAGTGCGAGCGTCCCCGAAGAGCGTATTGTATGCAGGAGCGAGCGGGGACGCTCGCACTATAAATGTAAAATTGAGATGCTCCCAGAAGGAAGAAGGAAGATTAATGACTAATGACTAATGACTAATAACTAATAACTAATGAGTAACTTTTAAAACTTCAACGAATTCGCCAGGGGGAATCCAGGTTTCTGCTGCTGGCAAAACTGCTAAACCAGTCGTATTAGCGAGGTTAATTAAATTCGCTGAATTTTGGCTGCCGCTAGCTGGTTCAAATTCCCAGACTCCCGCAACTAAATGTAGTTTACCCCAAACATAAGTTTCGCGCTTGCCGATCGATCGCAATTCAACATTACACCGAGCCTTGACAAACTCCGGCCCCCAAGCATCCGGGCCAAGCCCCGACATCTTTCTCAAAGCAGGCACAACAAACCGCCAACAGCAGACTAAAGCTGAAACCGGATTTCCGGGCAAACCAAAATAGAGACAATCCGAACTCGAAATCGGCACATCAGATTTTGTTTCACCTCGTTTAAACTGAGCAACCGTTAAAGGTTTTCCCGGTTTAATCGCCACAGCTTGAATGTGAATTTTACCTCCTAAATCTGCCAAAATTTTCTCTACATAATCGTAGTCTCCTACCGAGACACCGCCCGTAGAAAGCACCGCATCCGCTGTCGAAACAGCCTGGGCGATCGCCTTTTGTAGCGCATCTTGGCGATCGGGAATTATCCCCAGTGCGATCGGCTCACATCCCATTTGCGCCAATAAAACAGACAAAGCATACTGATTCGAGTCTACCAGTTTCCCAGGACTCAAAGGTTTGTCCGGCGATACCAATTCGTCGCCAGTAGAGAAAATAGCGACGCGCACGCGCTTGTAAACGGGAACTTTAATGCACTGTGCAGTGGCTAACACTGCTATTTCTGGCGCATTGATCGCAGTACCGCGATCCATCAAAGTTGTTTCTGCTTGATAAAAAGCGCCTTTGTGCCTGACAAAAGCCTGCGGTTTTTCAGGAGCAACTAAGACAAAAATACGATCGCCCTCACGCCTCGTTTCTTCCTGCATTACCACCGTATCAGCACCATCCGGCATCATAGCGCCGGTAAAAATTCGCGCCGCCCAGCCCCGCTGCACCGTAATTTGAGGCAGATATCCCGCTGGAATCTCCTCAACTACTTCAAGTACCGCCGGTTTTTCGGCACTACAGTTTTCCACATCGGCAAACCGCACGGCATATCCATCCATTGCCGAATTGTCCCAATAAGGAAAATCGAGGGAACTTGTCACAGGTGCAGCCAAGATTCGCCCCGATGCTGCCAGCAAGTCTACTGTTTCTACATCCCGCTGACTGTCGGGGGATTGCGCCAAATTTAGTATTATCGATTCTGCTTCTTTTACTGACAGCATGACTGTTTCCTGCGATCGCTCTGCGATTATTTTAACAGTCCTGCACGCAAAAAATACTTTGACAAACTACCCATACCGGTAAAGCGTGCAGTGCGCGCTTACACAAGCTAGTACCTGCGTAGAGGACTGTTTAACAAAATAGCATAGCTAACGGTGTTATAATTTTTTCTTCCACAATCAAGCTGAATTTCAGTGTAAATTG
>JBBSNU010000401.1:0-5262 GCA_038260455.1 Chroococcales cyanobacterium
TCTTGTGGCTCTTTGATAATTAACAATTAAACTAGCCCAAATGTCAAGCTGGACAAGGACTTGATTTACTTTTCTATATATTTGTTTCGATATTTTTACTGATTTAGCTATTGATTTAGCATAGTAAGTAAGGAAGAACCACATTTATAGATTGATTGAAGTGATAAAAACCAACATTTAATGGTTTTGTTTAAAAATACAACAAACTTATTTAGGACTGAAACCTCATTTTCAGAACTTCCCGCAGGCGAGGCTAAAAACCTGGTTGAGACTTGTTTTTATAGTTGAAAAACTAATACTTCTCAGACAAACCCGGTTTATTTGCCTAAGTCCTGATTTCTTTTAAACACATCGCTACCGCTATCCTTCGGGTTGAAAAAAACAGGTTTTCTACTGTGGAGGAGTGCGTCGATCGGGAGCCGCTGATTTCGATCGCGTAGGATTGTTTTCTTTAAGCGCGATCGCGCAATAGCTCGAAGATATGGTATAATCAAGCGAGCGAAAACAGCACGCTCAACAGCTTGCGCGATCGATGTTCCTTGTCGATCGAGTTCCAGGACGTGAATTAAAAATATTAATTAACCAGGTTCGTCGGAGATTGTTGGCTCAACAAAAAAACATCGCTCCGACAGCATATAAAATCCCCTCCGGCAAAATTGACGGAGGGGAAATCATGGATCGAATTATCGGTTTTAATCGCTCTTGAGGTATTCTCATGCAGTGTCAAGAGCGATCGGGCGATCGACCTCAACTTAGTCGCTAAAATAATTTCCCGGCGGAAACCGGGAAATTATCAACTCAACCTTTTTTCTATCGTTTCAGCTTAGCTTTCCAATTGGCGATCGCCTTTTGAGCCGGCTGATAACTCTTAGTACCCGACGGCACCAGCGAAGCAGTTTCAACCGCATCTTTCAGTTTTCCTTGAGAGCCGCGCAACTGAGCAATTTTCAGAATAGCTTCGCTCCACTCTCCCATCAACTGCTGAGCTTCTTCATACTTCGGCGTACCAGCCTTAATTTTACTAGCTTGCTGGATGCCTTTACTGTAAGAAGAGGCAGCCCCCCGCTTAATTTGACCCTTAGCCGCCGATAGCAAAGCAGTATTTACCTGCTGCTCTTTTGATAGCTCCTCCCACTGAACGATCGCCTCTTTCGACTGATTGTAAACCGCCTTATTTACATCAGGCATCAATTTAGCCGCCGCGATCGCCCCGGTAAAATCGCCCCGAGTCGCCCGCCCGTTAGCAATATCCAAAATCGTCAAACTCCAGCGCTCAATATCCTGCTGAGCCTGCGGGTAGAGCGGATCGCTAGCCGAAATCGTTCGAGCCTTAACCACCGCTCGATTAAAACTAGAAGCCGAACCATCCTTAAGGAAAGTTTTCGCCTCAGCCCATACCTGCTGGCTTGACGCAGCCTGCTTGGTTCCACTCCCAGCTTCCACCGCCTGCGGTTGCTTCTGCGGCAAAATAGCACCAGTAGATTTTTGAGGCGGAGGGTTTTGGGCATTCTCAGCAGGCGATGGAGACTCTGCTTCCTGCTGGCCGATAAAAATGGATCGGTTCGTCAGAAAAACACCCAACAGCAGCACCAAAGCCGTAGCTCCACTCCACAAAACTAGCTGCTGCAAAAACGACTTGTCCGAGCCGCTGTTATCCGCATCCTGCGGAGGCACCGAGTTTGGTCGATCGTTCCCCCCACCAGCAGCAGGGACAGCATTTGGCCGCGACACAGGCGGCTTCTCAACCGGCGCATCAATCGCATTGTTAGCAGCCTCCGGCCGATCGATGCTAGCCGTAGCCACTCCCACTTGCGGGCGATCGAACCCCTCAGCCACACCAACAGCCATATTCCCATTGCGTCCCGCTAGCACCGCAGTTGGCACCCCATTCCCATCCGGCAAAATCACCAAATGAGCCTTTCCCGGAGGATTCACCACCATCAAAGGTTCTTGTTTCGGACGCAAATGGTGGTCGCACAGCTCCGGGAGCCGATCGCTCAAGAAACGGTCTAAACCCTTAAGCGTCGTGCACTGTCCCGATCGCAGCCCCTCCAAAAGCGCCGTCGTAAAAAATCCCTGACGCAAAGCCGAAGTTTCCCGCGAAACTTGATTCGGGCGACAAGAAAGCACCGTCGGGATTTCCAGATCCCGCGCCACCTCGGCCGTTTGAGCGCCGATCGTTTCCCCCGCCTTCACAATCTGGCTGCGGTTCATATCAACCAGCACCAACACCGTTTCCGTAGGAGCATTTTTGAGAGTATTCAACAGCCACTCTACCGAAATCCCCGTACCCTCAATGTCCGCCGGATTTCCATCAGCCGGCATCAAATAATCCTTTCCTTCATAGCTGACACCGTAGCCGCTAAAAAAACACCAGAGTAAATCTCCCTGTTGCAAGTGTTCCGCGCACAGGCTTTGCGTCAACCTCAGAATATTTTCGCGAGTCGGATACGTTGATTGACCCCACAGCGACGGCGAGCTATCCGTCATCAGCAGACATCCCTCCGGCGCAAAACCAGCCTCCTCAGTCAAAAAACCGTACAGTGCCTCTGCATCCTCTTGGGCATAACTCAAAGGCTGGAGTAACTGATATTGATTGATGCCTATTGCAATACAAGCGTGATGTTTCATCGCCCTATACTCTATATATATAGTGAACAGCTTGCACAAAACCATAACACATAGTCGTTTAACGTTATACCCGCTTTTACCTTCTAGCCTCCGACAGCAGTTGTCCCCAGCCACAAGTCCCAACCATCCAAATTCAGCATCCTCAAAGTTTCACAACTTAATATATTCCATTCAAAAATTATAGCCTCTACCTCTATTCAGAAAAAGGACGTTACATTAGATACACAGGCCGCTCTATTTGTTCTATTTGATTCTAATTTTTTGCAAACTACACAAAACAGGAGTAACCCGCTAAATGGTCTCTACAGTTCAAAAAGAAATCTCCACCCACAGCGAGTCCCTACTCAAGACAAAATATCCTAAAAGCCACAACCATTATAGGTTTCAGGATTTTTTTGCCTTCGATCGCCAGTTTGGTACAATCAACGACTGGAATGAGTCGCGCAATATTTTTACCAGCGAAGACTTCATCATCGGCTTGGTAGAAGGACTAGAAGAAGAAGTAGGCCCTGCTTCTTCTGTAATCATGTATACTATTGGTTGTCAGTGGGGACTCCAAGATTCCGAATTTTTTCAAAAATGGTTTAGTGCCGAATTCAGCCAGAACATTCGCCAGTCAAATCTCATGTTTCTGCTAGAAACTTGGTGGTGGCCGTTCACAGCTCAAGGTTGGGGTCGCTGGGAAGTGGACATGAGCGATCGCAAAAACGGGTGCATCTTCATCAACCTCTTTGACTCAGCAGTTGCTCGCACGTTGGGCGACGTGGGCAAACCAGTCTGTCACATATACGCCGGTTTGTTTGCAGGTTTCTTCGGATCTCTAGTCAAAAAGCCTCTAAGCTGCATAGAACTCCAATGTTACTCAATGGGAGAAACCTATTGTAAATTCCTCCTCGGCAACCCAGATAAAATTGATGCAGCAGCATTCTGGCTCAACGAAGGTGCTAACGCCCGCGATATTGAAAATCGACTGCAAAACGGTGAAATGTTGCGGTAAACAACCTGGAAAGGCACATACCCTGCCCTGCCTTTCCTCCCACCAATTCGCGAGACTGCGACAGTGGGCTTCTCCAGGCAGGAAGAAAGATGAAAAGTCAAACTTTATGGTTGGACAAGTCTGTCCAAGACTTCTTTAATAACTACAATTGGCTGGGAAAACCTTTAGAAGCCCAAAATGGCTCCACCCCCGGTCAAGTCCTGACTTTAACCCGATCGGTAGCCGACTTTTTTCAAGCTATTTCTTGGGAAGGAATTCCGCAAGTCGGAGCCCTGCCCCTACCGCCACCCTTGCCAGTAATTTCTATTTCCGAACCAGCCGAAGTCACCATTGACGACCTATTCGACCTGTTTTAATCTGTTTGGGGAAGAGAAACCCAAAAATTTCCATCTTCCCCCTTCCTTCTTCCGACTTCCATTTGTCTTCTTTCTTCTTCCTTTTATCAATAACCGATTACCACTTAATTAAAATCATGCACCCTGAGATTGAGGCGCTGTTGGATCAGGCAGAAAACCGCTTTTTAAAAGGCGAAGAACTCATAGCTTTTAAGCGTCAAATTGCAACCCTCTCCCAGCGCTTAAAAATTTATGAATTTTTGCGAGAGAAGGAAGCAAGCATCTTCCAACCAATCGCCAACAAGCTACAAGAAGCATTCCCAGACGAAAAAGAAGAAACCTTAGAACGATCGCTCAAACACTGGCTCTTAGCCTTGCGGTACAGCTCTATGGCCATGCTGCTCAACGATCGAGATTTTCTCGAACAGCGACTCCTCGACTGGGTTTCCGGCATCGTCGAAGCCCACCACACTCAAAAAATCGAAACAACTGTTTGCAATATGCTGCAAACTCGTTTAAAAGAACTACTTTCCGAGCAAGCCAGAGCTATATTGCAACCATTCTTTGACCAAGCAAAGTCAATGATTATCGATCGAGGTAATCAAGAATAGGCAAATTTTCAATTCCCAATTCCCAATTCCCAATTCCCAATTCCCAATTCCCAATTCCCAATTCCCAATGATTAATATTGCCGACCTGCTAAAACAGCCCCGAATCCCTGGAAACTACTTTGCTAGCGATGCCTACGTCCGAGGCGACCTTGAACTCGGGCTGCTGGAGAACCGCCGGGGCGATCGACTCATAGCCCTCCCAGAAACACTAATTCAAGCCATTTATATCGGCTTAGAACAAGAAACCGGTCAAGCCTCCCGGCTCGTCCTTTTTAACTGCGGTCGCTGGTGGGGAAAAAACTTCTACGTGCGTTTTTGCGAAGAAGTCAGCGAATACTACGGTCAGCCAGTTTCCGAAATGGAAATGGTAGAATTTATTCAGTCCTTGCAACAGTGCTGGAAAACCCACGGATGGGGAACATTTGAACTTGACCCCAGCTATTCCGAACAAGGATTTTTAATAGTAAAAATTAC
This sequence comes from Chroococcales cyanobacterium, assembly GCA_038260455.1. GTDB lineage: Bacteria > Cyanobacteriota > Cyanobacteriia > Cyanobacteriales > Microcoleaceae > Microcoleus. Next base: position 5,049 of record JBBSNU010000401.1, read on the forward strand.
TAACTCTCTGTTTGCCAAAAACGCCCCCAAATCCAAGTGGCCAGCCTGTTTTCTAGAAGCAGGCATCTTAAGTTCCTTCTTTACTCAGCTTACAGGTAGAGAACTCCACTGCCTGCAAACCTCTTGCGAATCCTTGGGTTCCGACTGCAACCGCTTTATTTTAGGGATACGCGATCGCCTGCAACCAGCAGATTTAATGGTCGAAGAAGGAGAA
>JBBSNU010000402.1:0-5261 GCA_038260455.1 Chroococcales cyanobacterium
GCAAAACTGAGATGCTCCCTGACCAATGACTAATAACCAATAACCAATAACCAATAACCAATAACCAATTATCTAAATGAAAGATTTCCTCAAATATACTTGTGCAAGTTTGCTAGGAACCTTCCTCGGACTGTTGCTGCTGGGCGGCATCGGATTGGGAGGGCTGGTACTGCTAATTGCTCTCGCGGCATCGTCGTCAAAAGATTCAGGCCCGCAAGTTAAAGATAAGTCTGTAATGGTATTAGACCTTTCTTTAAATATCACTGATAGCAAACCGAGCCGCAGCACGAGTGCCGCGATTCAAGGAGTGCTTTCGGACGATTCCGGCGATGCAGTGACGCTGCGGACTGTTTTAGACGCGATCGACTCTGCGAAAAAAGACCCCAAAATCGTCGGCATTTATCTCGAAGGCAGTTCGGATTCCAGCAGCAGCGGGTTTGCTAATCTCAAAGAAGTTCGATCGGCCTTACAGGGTTTCCGAGATGCCAAAAAACCCATTTTTGCTTACCAAATGGATTGGAACGAGCGAGATTATTACCTCGGTTCAGTTGCTAACACAATTGCTGTCAATCCCTACGGTTCTTTAGAAATCAACGGTTTTAGCAGTCAGGCAATGTTTTTGACCGGTGCTTTCGAGAAATACGGCGTGGGAGTGCAAGTGACTCGTGTCGGCAAATACAAGTCAGCCGTGGAACCGTTTTTGCTCAAACAAATGAGTCCCGAAAATCGCCAGCAAACTCAAAAACTGCTCGGAGATATTTGGGGAGAATACCTAAAAACTGTCGGCCCGAGCCGCAAATTGACCGTTGGGCAACTGCAAGCAGTGGCAGATCAGGGCGGAACTTTGATGGCTGACGAAGCTCTCAAAGGCAAGTTAGTTGATAAAGTTGTATATTTTGACGAAATTGTGACGGAACTGAAAAAACTCACAGGAACCGATCGCGAAGACAAATCTTTTAAGCAAATTAGCCTGAAAAACTACGCGAGAGTTGCTGAGAGTAAAAACTCAACTCGCGCTGACAAGAAAAACCAGATTGCTGTACTTTACGCCGAGGGAGATATTGTAGATGGAGACGGCGGGCCGACTCAAGTAGGGGGCGATCGCATTGCTAGAGAATTGCGGAAAATCCGAGAAAATGACGACGTAAAAGCCGTAGTTTTGCGCGTCAACAGTCCCGGAGGCAGCGCGACGGCTGCGGAAGTCATCGGGCGCGAAGTCGCCCTGACGGCCAAAAACAAGCCAGTTATCGTGTCGATGGGCAATTTAGCAGCTTCCGGCGGCTATTGGATTTCGATGGGTTCCAACAAAATTTTTGCCGAAGCGAGTACGATTACGGGTTCTATCGGCGTGTTTGGAATGCTATTTAACGTCGAAAAGTTGGCTGCTAACAACGGCGTGACTTGGGACGTGGTGAAAACCGCCCGCTTTGCCGATAGTAAAACGATTTCCCGCCCGAAAACTCCTCAAGAATTGGCGAATATTCAGAGGGTAGTCGATCGCATTTACGATCGATTTATCACCAAAGTCGCCGACTCCCGCAAACTGCCGAAAAACAAGGTGCAAGAAATTGCTCAAGGCAGAGTTTGGTCTGGTACCGCCGCGAAACAGTTGGGTTTAGTCGATGAAATTGGCGGTTTAGAAGATGCTATCAAAGCTGCAGCGAAGCAAGCTAAACTAGGTGACGACTGGCAGTTAGAAGAATATCCAAAAACCCGCACTTTGGAGGAGCGAATTTTGGAAAGACTTTCAGGCATTCATGTTTTGAAACCAGCCACCAAACTCGACCCGCTGACTGCTGAAGTTAAGAAAATGCAGGATGAATTGAGCGCGATCGAGTCAATGAACGACCCGCAAGGCGTTTACGTTCGCTTGCCTTTCAATTTACGGATTAATTAACTTTACTCTTCAACCCGCTTAGCATGGGTTGTGTTTGTGCAGCAGCGGTTTCAACCGCACCCGTCCGATGAAATAAACAAGGTTCGTAGTGAGGACTTTAGTCCGCATCCGTCAGAGGACTAAAGTCTTAACTACGAACTAATCTGATTATAGCGATCGCAGCGGTGGCTATTCACTGAAAAACCCGGTTTCTTCAAAAAACCGGGTTTATGAATACCCTAAAAATCTGCAGACTCTAAATAGAAAATATTTGTTATGCAGCACGCTGAGTTAACAATCCCCAGATGAAAAGTAGTACGATCGCACCTATGACTGCAAAAGCTATACTGGGTAGAGTCAATGCTCCGAATGAAGCTCCCGCGCTAGTCCCGAAAAAGACTTGACCTAGATAACCTCCCACTAGGGCACCCAAAATTCCTAAACCTGTTGTTGCCAGAAAACCGCCACCTTGAGTTCCCGGATAAATAGCTTTGGCGATCGCACCGGCAATCAATCCTAAAACGACCCAAGCAATAATTCCAAACATTTCTTTTTCTCCTGAAGGCTGAACTTTCTTTCGTTTTTTGTCTTATGTACCAAGAATAACAACTGACAACTCACCATTACCTCTACCGTAAGGAGGAACCGAAAGTGGTAGAATTTGTCGTGAATCGTCGGAATTTGAGGCTGTTTAATCAGTCAAAAGAGTTAACCCAATCTTTTTCGCGACGCAACTCCTACTTATGCTCGATCCCAAAGGAAAATAATCCGATTTTAGATTTTAGATTTTAGATGACAATGGCGGATGACTGTTGAGGTTTGCAGCACGCGCCGGCAGTAGTATTATCTTTTTAAGCTGATATAGGAGAATCTTTTCTGGGACTTTTTGTGTTTTACTGGTAAAAAAAATTACAATTATCCTCTGAAATGAGGAAAGTTTGCACCCGATGAATCTGACACTGTGCACGATCGCCAAGAATGAAGAAGCAACACTGTCGCGGACTTTGGACAGCGTTAAAGGTGTTGTTGACGAAATGGTAGTGGTGGATACTGGTTCGGGCGATCGCACCCGTGAAATTGCCCGAGAATCTGGGGCGAGGGTTTATGACTTTGAATGGTGCGACGACTTCGCAGCAGCCCGAAACGAGTCTCTCAAGCACGCCCGAGGCGACTGGATTTTGGTATTGGATGCGGATGAGGTTTTGGTACCGGAGATTGTACCTCTTCTTAAGCAGGCCATTAAGAGCGATCGACTGCTGCTAATCAATCTCATCCGCCAAGAAATCGGTGCATCTCAATCACCCTATTCCCTCGTCTCGCGCTTGTTTCGCAATCGCCCCGACATCCGCTTCTCTCGCCCCTACCACGCAATGGTAGACGACAGCGCGGCTGAGATTTTGCAGAGGGAACCCACATGGAAAATAGCTTCTCTCCCCGATGTGGCGATTTACCACTCTGGTTATCACAAAAATGCGATCGCCGCCAAAAATAAATTCCAAAAAGCTCAAGCAGCAATGGAACGCTATATAGATTACTATCCAAACGATGCTTATGCTTGTAGCAAATTAGGCGCGCTTTATGTAGAAAGTGGGCAAATCGGGCGGGGAATTAATTTATTAACCAGAGGCTTGACGAATGTCGCAATTGATGATTCTATTATTTATGAACTCAACTATCATTTAGGAATTGCCTACTGCCAGAAGCAGCAGTTTGTTAAAGCAAAAGAACACTATCAAGTGGCAATTAATACGAATGTGTTCCCCGCGCTGAAGTTGGGCGCTTACAACAATTTGGGCAATTTGCTCAAAGATGAAGGAGATTTGCCAGCCGCAGAAAAAGCTTACAAAGCAGCATTAAAAATAGACCCCAATTTTGCAACAGGTCACTACAATTTGGGACTGACGCTGAAAGCAGCCGGAAATTTAGGAGATGCGATCGCCTATTACCGACAAGCCATTAAAATTGCTCCCGAACACGCCGAAGCTCATCAAAACTTGGCAGTAGCGCTGCTGAAAATTGGCAAAATGCCAGAGAGTTTAGCAGAATTCAAAAGAGCGATCGTCCTTCACGAACAGTCCCGCCCCTTTGAAGCAGAACGCCTCCGCCGCGGCCTGCAAGAAATGGGTTTAATCTAAACTTGCATATCTACTTTATTGACCAATGCCCACCCTTCGACTTCGCGAGCGGGCAAGATGCCCAATGCCCAATGCCCAATGCCCCATGCCCCATGCCCCATGCCCAATGCCCAATGCCCAATGCCCCATGCCCCATGCCCAATGCCCCATGCCCAATGCCCCATGCCCAATGACTAATGACTTACAGCAAAATCAAGCAATTATCTCCACTTTGCCGCTATCCAAATCGTAGCGCCCCCCAACAACTTTAAGCTTGCCCGCTTTAACAGCTTCAGCCAAAATAGGCGACGAAGAAGTTAACTTCTGCACATTCATTTTCACATTAGCTCTGACTGCATTATCCCAGGCATCGCCTTTGTCACCTTTTGTGCTATCAACAGCCGGTTTAATCGCCGCCACCAAAGTGCCAATGTGACCGGGTACAGCTTTGCCGTCTAAAGCAGCTTTAACAGCACCGCAGCGTTCGTGACCCAGAATTACTAATAGCGGAACACCTAATTCTACTGCGGCATATTCGATATTGCCCAGAACCACATCGTCGAGAAAATTTCCAGCTACTCGGATATCAAATAAATCACCCAATCCTTGGTCGAAAATAATTTCGGGAGTAACCCGCGAATCAGAACAAGCAAGGATGGTTGCAAACGGATGTTGACCCTGTGCTACTTCGACAATTCGCGATCGGGCTTGGTCGGGAAATGTCCGTTTTTGTTCAATGTAGCGTTGATTCCCCTGCATCAATTTTTTGAGAGCACCGTCGGGAGTAATCTCAGAAACAATCTCTGCAGCATTTGCAGTTTTGGCTTGTAAAAGCGCCGGTGCAATGCTTGCCGCCAGCATCCCTGCACCAGCCCTCAACATTAAATTTCTTCGCGAAATCCTGCCTGTTTTTTCGCTTTCAGTCATAGAAAAACTCGGTAAGTGGGAAACGAGCGTGGCTTGAGCCAAGAGAGGGAAACGGCACGAGCGGTTTTAACCGCCGTGAATCTTTCCATTACCGCCTTGGGATTGCTTGGCGGGAGTGTACTTTTGTAATGCACTTTCGATGGGACAATTACCATCTCAAGCCTCGCAATCCTGTACGCATAATGTTTGGCATTTCTGCCTCTCCCTTGCGGGGTGATGTTAGCTTCGACCTGGTTATCTGGGCTTTTTAGACTTGCAACACTGTTCCAGTGACTTTAGAACTGTTTAATTGCAAATGACAGAGCAGGAAACTAGCTACGCATTCCGGGGTGTCGTGACCCAAA
>JBBSNU010000403.1:0-5255 GCA_038260455.1 Chroococcales cyanobacterium
GGATTCTTGAGTATTTAGCCCCCCCTTAGCAAGGGGGGGTTGGGGGGGGTTTGCGGATTGCAAGATTTGCTGGTAAAGCCCCAATAACTGCCCTGCTTTTTGCTGATTTCGCAAAATGCGATCGCGAATAGTTTTCAAATGTTCAGGCTCATCCTGAGACTCCCAATTCTCCACAATCCGCAACTGCACCACCTCTTCAACCGATCGCAAATTTCCCAATGCAGATTCCTCAAGCATCAGTTTGCATAGCTTTTGCGTTAAAAAAGGTTGTCCCCCAGTCCAATCTAGAATTTGGGCGATCGCACTTTCAGCATTACCAACCAGCCCCTGCCAACCATCAATCAAAGGCTGCACTTCACCTATTTTAAAACCGCCTAAATTGATCGCCTTACCAATATTAAAAGGAGTTTGAGTTTTATCAGCAATCAAATCCGCCGGTGTCGCCACCCCCAACAGCGCAAAAGTCAAACGTCGGTATAGGGGATTGTCAACTCTTTGATTGTAAAACCAGCGAATCAAAGCAAAAAACTCATCCGTAGAAAAATTCATACTCAAAACGCGATCGATCTCGTCTACAAAAATAACAATATTTGATTCTATCTCAACTAAAACAACTTCCTCAATAAACAAACTAAACCGCTGCAGAGGCGAAAACAAATCCCGGCGATCGCGCCACCAACTCCGCCAATTAACTTTATTACCTAGCTGACAGCTACTAACCAAAGAATTAACAATCCCAGCATACCACTTTTCCGCAGTTACATCTTCCTTACCAATTCCAGTTAAATCTATAAAAGCACAAACAGTACCATCAGCTTGCAATCTTTGCATAGCCCGCACCCGCAAACTAGACTTACCCATTTGCCGCGAATTCAAAACGTAACAAAACTCACCCGCTTTCAAACTTTCGTAAAAGTCCAAGTCTGCTTGCCGCGTCACATAACTAGACGCATCTGCTGGGAGACTCCCGCCAATTTGATATTCATAACTAACTGGAAATTCTCTGGTCATTGCTTGCACCAAAATCTTGACTTGATTGTACTCTCGCTTACCTGACTATGTAGAGATTTACCAAAAAAACCTGACTTTTGCTGATTTTGATGATGCTGGGTCAGAATGCACCTGATTTTTTCCTATAAATTCACAATCTGAAGCTATTTATCAGTTCCTATAATACCTGATTTTGTCACCATTGCAGTTCAGGAATTTTAGCAACAAACTGATAACAGAAAGCGAAAGGTGCAGCAAACAAAACGCGAAAAATCAATACTCTGAACACTTTGAACAAGAAGGAATAAATGAAATGAAAATCGAAGGCACTAACTTCAGTGATAAGTTTACACCGCCCACACCTGACCCTAACTGGGAATTGGTTGCCAAAGCCGACCATTATGTATACGAGGAGGGTCGCACCGCCCGCATAAACCACGATATTTATCAGGTTTTAAGCCGCGAAGAAGTTGCCCAAGTACAGCGTATGGTGGATCAATTCAACAACTTGACCGACGAACAGTACCGCTATGAAGCAACTTTTGACTACGCTGATGAGTCGGTTACTACTCGCACCAATTCTGCGGCGTGCCAAAATCAATCCTCTCACAAATGGCGCTGGTTTGGTTTGCAGATTACCGTTAATGAGTGTTTAGGTCGCAAGATTATTGAAGGCGTAAGCAACCCGGCAGTTACCGTATTTTTAACAGCTATTGCCGCTATCAAACCATTAGGTGGTATTATTGCCACGGCTATCAAAATTCATCTAGCGATTTACAAAAAATGGATGGATTGGGCTAGTGATGACTGCGGTAATAAGGGCTTTGAAATCAACGCGACTTGGGTAGGTATAATCACAATTTCTCGCGTTTGCAAAAAATTTGGTTAGACCCTATTGGTAGGGTGCATTAACAACGCACCCTACTATTCACTTAACTGCGCTACAGCAATCGTGGTCGATCCGATCGGATACAATGAACTGCAAACTATGCTTTTCACCCCAAAACACGGCAGAAATACTCGCGATACAAATTGCAGCGCGGCATCACATAATTGTTTTGCCGCCGCACAATTCCCATGCTGTGCAACTTATAAATTTGCATTGAATCCAATTCAACTGCTTCCGGGGAATTAACAACTTTTTTCAAAGCTAAAGCTAATTCGGGATTTTGTTGCAGAATCTCTAAATGCCTGCGTAAGTGATTGCTGTAGATTCCCGATTCTGAGGCAGCATTTTCTAATAGCTGAGTTAATGAGATTTTTCCACAACTAACCTCATACATTGCCAATCTTACTAAATAAGGATGTCCGCCGATCGCACAAATCAACTCCCGCAATTGCCCCTCATGCCAATCCAAACCGTGCAAACGAGCTAAATCATAAATTTGCTGGCTCTCAAACTCCTGCAACTCAACTGGAACTCCCGCATTAAACGGCGATTGATTCATATCCAAAGGAATATAAACCTCCGTAGAATGCGCCATTACCAACCGCAGTTTTTTCCAAACATCAGAAATCTTGGCTTTTTCGTGCCAGCTTCGCAGCATCCCCAGAAAATCTTCAACTACTTCTGTGTAGGGAAATATGCGATCGACTTCATCCAATCCCAACACTAGAGGAGTTGTTGTTTCTGCCAGCAAATACTCTTCAAAGTATACAGTACAGTTATCGTTACTGCCCAAAATATCAGTATCCCAATACTCGTTTAACTTATTTTCTAACTTTAACTGCCGGCTGACCATCAAGCACAACCAGCGCAGAAATTTATCAAGATTTGTTAAAATTCCTCGGTCGGCGGCGCTCAAATCCAAATAAACTGCGTGATAATTTTCCCGGACAGCGCTAGCTAAAATCCGGTTCATCAGTGAAGTTTTACCCATCATCTCCGGGGCCTTAATCCGAATCAGAGAGCCTGGTTTGACAACCGTTTCCTCGCAGAGAGAGTCGATGCTGGAACGCTCTATATAAAAAGGTGAATCTAAGGCTACTGAACCTTCTGGAAATTGCAAATTTGCGGCCGTCGGTAATGTGGGCGAGGGCGGATTTGCGTGCAGAGATTGACTGGGTTCTGCTTCATAAGCTCTCCTCAGCGCTTCTTTGAAATTTTTCTTAGTAATTCTTTCTCCCAAAGCTTCTGAAAGCTTGTGCCACAATTTGTTACCGACATCTTTGTTGAGGTATTCAGCACTGTAGCCGTAAGTTTTGGCGATTTGATCGTAACTTTTGCCTTCCCAAGAACCTTGAAGGACTTTCATTTCGATATCGCTGAGATATTTGCCCGTGTTTTGAGCAAAAATGCGATCGGCTGATTCTTTGGTTTTGCTCCAAGAGAATTCTAATTCTGAGTTCATGGGCTCGCCCGTGAGTACGTATATACGTAAGTATGCAGACTATTGCCAGAGAAGACTTGTTCCTCCATCGGGAAATTACCCTGACTTTTCCCTATTTTAACTGATTTAAGCTGAGTTTTTACTGTCAATCCAGGTTGAAATACCTGATTTTATTCCCCTGGTTGGTTTTATGCTTAGAAAATAAGCTGGTTTTGAAGCAAGTTGATTGTCGATCGCAATTACAGAAACCCGATCGCACTAACCAAAGCCAAACCTCGCAAACACCAGGGTATCAGGAGAAAAATTATGGCTGCTACCATTACCGTTAATAGCACAGATGACTTGAATACCAGAAATGCCGTCATCTCGCTCAGAGAGGCAATTCTGGTTGCCAATGGTACTCTGAATTTTGCTGCTTTGACAGTGGCAGAACAAGCGCAAATTAACGGCACTGTCGGTACTGGTGCCGATCGCGACACGATCGCGTTTAATATCGGGGCGATCGGTTCTCAGCAATTAATTCAGCCTCTATCCGCACTGCCGACGATCTCCGATCCAGTTGTCATCGATGGCTGGAGTCAAGGCGGCGCGGGCTATAACGGTTTGCCACTGGTGGAACTCAGCGGCAACCTCCCCGGAGTTGGGATTTTCGGACTTGATATCACTGCTGGAAACAGTACCGTGCAAGGTTTAGCGATCAACAGATTTGACTTGGCAGGCATCCGCTTGCAAACCAATGGCGGCAACGAGATCCTCAGCAACCACATCGGCACGGATCTGGCGGGTACGGTCGATCGGGGCAACCGCAGGGGGATCTGGATTGATGGCGTTCCAGATAATCGGATCGAGAACAACTTAATCTCTGGCAACAACAATTTAAATTTCGGGGTTGGCATCGAGATTTCCGGTATCGCTGCGCGCAACAACCAAGTAATCGGCAACCGTATTGGCACTGATGTTACTGGTACTGTTGCGATCGCCAACAACGTTGGCATCAGCATCCGCAATGCGCCTGAAAACTTGATTCAGGACAACCTGATTTCTGGCAATGTGGGCGGCGGTAGCGGAATTTTGATTAACGGCCCAACTGCCAATCAAAATCGAGTTGTCGGCAACCTCATCGGCACTGATATCACGGGTAATGTAGCGCTAGGAAACAGTATCTATGGCATCTCTATTGGCAGCGCTTCTAACAATATTATCGGCGGAACGACTCCTCAAGAACGCAATATCATTTCTGGCAGTCAGACTGCGGGTATTGCTTTTCTAAAAGCCCCTGGTTCAGCCGCTGTACCTGCGACAAACCGAGTTGTCGGCAACTATATCGGCACAAATATCAGCGGTACTGCCGCTTTGGAAAATACGATCGGCGTCTTTATCGGTGTTGGCGAAAGCAACATCGTCGGCGGCACAACACCGCAAGAACGCAATGTAATTTCCGGCAATCAAATGGGCGTCTTATTCCTCGGCAACGAGGTCACTAACAACCGCGTTATCGGCAATTATATCGGCACGCAAGCTGACGGCAACACTCCTTTACCCAATACTTTGTACAGCAACGTCATAGCTCAAGATGCTGGTGTGAATAACCGCATCGGCGGTACCGCAGCGGGGGAAGGCAACACGATCGCATTTAGCGGTAGCAGCGGCATTCAAGTGACCGGTGGCAACGGCGTAGCAATTTTAGGCAATTCTATCTTTTCTAATAATGGTTTAGGCATCGATCTCGATAACGATGCCGATCCCCTAACTAGCGACGGCGTTACCCCAAACGAATTGGGAGACGGGGATACAGGCGGCAACGGCTTGCAAAATTTTCCTATTTTAAACTCGGCAACTGCTAGCAACGGCAACATTACTATTAGCGGCACTCTCAACAGCATTCCCAATACGACTTTCCGCGTCGAATTTTTTGACAATACTGTTTTAGATCCC
>JBBSNU010000404.1:0-5243 GCA_038260455.1 Chroococcales cyanobacterium
AGGATAAAGACCTTCTGTATTCAAACTCTGATAATCTTCCCTGCGCTTAATCCGAATTGGTGAAGAAGTGCGCGTTTCCACCCCAGTCAAAACCGCATCATCCATCGCAAATCCTTTAATCTGTTTGTCAAAAGCCGGAAGTGCTTCGCGGATGGCTGCGATCGCATAATCCGGCAAACTATCGCTCAAATCAGCCATCACAACTCCAGGCGTATAAGAAGGCTGCACAGCACCTAGGGCCGTCGAAGGGCGATTCGCTAAAAAATCTCCCACAAGCTGCCCCGGCGCGTTGTAAGTACCTCCTCCTAACTCAAATGCCCGTTCTTCTAGGCGACGTTGAAACTCAATTCCTGCCAAAGGATGACCAGGATAATCTTCCGGCGTAATTCCCACCACAATTCCGCTGTTAGCATTGCGTTCATTGCGAGAATATTGACTCATCCCGTTAGTGACAAGTCGCCCCGGTTCCGACGCAGCCGCCACTACCAAACCACCGGGACACATACAGAAACTGTAAACAGAACGGCCATTTTGGCAATGGTGTACCAGTTTGTAATCGGCGGCACCTAAAAGTTTGTGGGCGGCCCGATCGCCAAAACGACAGCGATCGATTAACTGCTGCGGATGTTCCACCCGAAAACCAATAGAAAAAGGTTTAGCCTCAATGTAAACTCCCCTGGAAAATAACATTTCAAAAGTATCGCGGGCGCTGTGTCCCACCGCCAATACTATATAATTACTCGCAATATATTCTCCGCTGGCTGTGGTAATTCCCTGAACTTTGCCATTTTCGATATGGATATCTTCTACACGAGTTTGAAAACGAAATTCTCCGCCTAACGATTCAATTTTTGCCCGCATACTTTGGACAATTCCCACCAGCTTAAACGTACCAATATGCGGCTTATTAATATATAAAATTTCCGGTGAAGCTCCCGCATTCACAAGTTCCGTCAGCACTTTGCGCCCGTAATGCTGGGTATCTTTAACTTGGCTGTAGAGTTTACCATCGGAAAAAGTACCGGCACCACCTTCGCCAAACTGAGCGTTAGATTCTGGGTTGAATTCGGTTTTTTTCTTCCAAAATCCAAAGGTGTCAACTGTGCGATCGCGCACTGCTTTGCCGCGTTCTAAAAGGATGGGGCGAAATCCCATTTGTGCCAGCATCAGCCCTGCAAAGATACCGCAAGGCCCCGTACCGATCACAATGGGGCGGGGAATCGTCAAATTGCTGGGGGCTTGCGCTACATAGCGATAACTCGTGTCTGGTGTTACCATCACATGAGGATCTTTTTTGAAGCGTTGGAGAAGTTGTTTTTCCTGTGTCGTCTCTACATCCACAATATAGACAAGGAGGATTTCTGCTTTTTTGCGAGCATCGTAGCTGCGCTTGAAGATGGAATAGCCGAGCAATTCTTCGGGGAGAATTTGCAGCTTTTTGACTATGGCGCTGGCGATCGCATCTTCAGGATGATCGAGGGGAAGTTTTATTTCAGTTATTCGTAACATATAGTAGTTGTTAATTATTGGTTATTGGTTATTGGTTATTGGTTGTTGGTTGTTGGTTGTTAGTTGTTGGTTGTTTGTTGTTGGTTGTTGGTTGTTAGTTGTTGGTTGTTTGTTGTTAGTAGAAAAATCGAATAAAATCAGTCGAATAAAAGTATTTAGGAATTATGCACGGGTAGCTAAAAAGCGTTTTTTTCGTCCAAAACCCGGTTATGAGAGTCGGAGTGCGATCGCGAACTTGATTATAACTATTTAACTGGACATCATCTGGGCGATCGTCCGTCGATTTTAGATTTTAGATTTTAGATTTTAGATTTTAGATCGGATAATTGCAATGGGAGCATCTCAGTTTTGCATTTATAGTGCGAGCGTCCCCGCTCGCGAGTTGTACAATACGCGAGCTCGCGACAGCTCACACTATAAAAAAATCCTTTTTGCAAAACTGAGATGCTCCCATTGCATAAGCGTTACAATAAACAAAAAATTAAGTTTTGTAAAGACCCTTGACTGCAACATTCACATTCAAAAACAACCGAACCTGGCACGCTCTCAACCCCCTGTGGGAAGGAGCAGAAGACGCAGTACAGAAGGGTTTACCCCACACCAAGCTAGCACCGGCATGGCAAATACTGCTCCTAGGCGACGGTTCCCCCACCCGTCACCTGCAACTGCTGACAGGGGAACCGACAGAAGTAGACGTCATCGATATGTCCTTGGTGGGTGAGGATGCAGACGGCGCACCCCAGCAAATTGTCGCGGTGCCCGGGCCCCGCCTGCGCCGGCAAGTGTGGCTGCGGACGGCTTCGGGACAGCGCCTCGCCTACGCGACTTCGTGGTGGGAAGCGAGTCACGTAGATGAATATTTACAAAATAAATCTTTGCCAATTTGGGCGAGTTTAGCGCGGCTGCGGACAGAGTTGTATCGCGATGTGCAAGGTATTTATTGCGGTGATTCGGCGGTTTTGGAGTCTGCTTTTGAACAATCGGGGCCTTTTTGGGGGCGACATTATTTGTTTTGGCATCACGGAAAGCCGCTGACGCTGATTTATGAGGTGTTTTCGCCTTATTTGACTAAGTATTTGGGGCCGATGCACTTGTAATATTGTGGGCGATCCTATCAACATCTTAAGGTTCGTAGTGAGGACTTTAGTCCGCATTCATGAAGGACTAAAGTCCTCACTACGAACCAGTCAGTGAAGTAGGGTGCGTCAGCTAGGGAGACGCTATCAGCTAAAAATCTCATAACTGACGCACCACCGAATAAATGGTGCGTCAGTTATGAGATTGAGCGTGATGATTGAAAATTAGCTCTCCTGACGCACCCTACTACTACTAAGTATTTGGGGCCGATGAATTTGTGAATCAACGTGATATCAAATCCGATTAAAGCCGAATTATATCGGAGCAGTAGGGTGCGTCAGCTAGGGAGATTTTCGCTATAAGCTCACAATCTAATTCTGACGCACCAGGAAATAAATGGTGCGTCAGAATTAGATTTTAGGTGATGATTGAGAATTACCTTTCCTGACGCACCCTACGGTTACTAAATTGAGAGTTATGGCGCAACTGCTAAACCTGCAATTTTTTGCCGAAGTTTCACTCGCAAACCGTCGCGCGGGTGCGGAGTCGGTACTCGGATTAAATTCAAATCTTGATCCGGTAACAACTCCCATTCGCACTCCCGAACCATCCTCGCCGCAAACAGTTTCATTTCCAACCGCGCGAACTCTTTTCCCAAACATTCCCGCAAACCGCCGCCGAAGGGTACGTAGCTGAAAGGTTTCGCATTTGTCGATCGATCGCCTGTAAATCGATCGGGGTCAAATCGATCGGGTTCGGGATAAACTGCGCTATCCTGATGCGTCTGATTGATTTCATAAAGCACGCTCCAACCCTTGGGAATTTCGTAACCGCCGAACTCGCAAGCCTTGATTACCTCCCGAAAACCGCCTCCCACCGGCGGCACCAACCGCAGCACTTCTCGCATCACCTGCTCTAAATAAGTCATTTGTTTGAGTTGTTCCAGAGTTAGCGGTTCAGTTGCAAAAAACTGCTGTTGTTCGGCGCGAATTTTTGCCATTACATCGGGGTTTTGAGCCACGAGAAGACAAAAAGAGGCGATCGCCGAAGTCAGAGTCTCGTGTCCCGCAAACAGCAGCAGCAGCACTTGATCTTTCAACTCCTCCAAACTCAGAGAATTCCCCTCATCATCGCGAGCGCAAATCAGCAAACCCAAAGCATCACTCCCGCCGGGGGCTGCTTGCTGTCTGTCTCGAATAATATTTTCTAATTCTGCCAACAGCAAATCCCGGCATTTTTTCGCCTTCCCAAACTTCGTCCAAGGCACATCTAAAGGAATCGAAAATAACCCGTCGCACCAAGTTTCAAAATAATGTCCTAGCGCCGTCTCCGAACCATTGTCAATTCCAACTAACAGCTTACTTGCAACATCAAAAGTATAATTTCTCAGTTCGGGATACCACGCAAACTCGCTCATTTGAGTCCACCTTTGCAAGTAGCGCCCCGTGATATCTTCCATCCCGCCGATGTAGCCCGCCAGAGCTCGCGGTTGAAATGCTTGATATAGCAGCTTGCGTCGATTTTGGTGTTCCGAACCCGTTTGCAGCGCCAAGGAAAGGGGCCCTAACAGCGCTTTGGTGCTAGGAGGCCAACTCACAACAAAATACTGGTTTTCATGGCTTAAAACAAACAAATTCGCCTCCGGGCCGGACACAAACACCGTAGGCTGTCCGAGGATGCTGGTTTTGAAAATTGGCCCGTACTGTTGGTGGCGTTTTTTGGCAAACTGAGAATCTTTCAAAAAGTTGAGGGTATCGCCAATTAGCGGTAAACCTAAACTGCCTGGAGGTAATGCCATTTTAGATTTTAGATTTTAGATTTTTCATATCATATCAATTTACGACTAAATCGGTAAAAAACCATGATAGGTTTGTAGTGAGGACTTCAGTCCGCATAAGAGCGAGACTTAAATCCTCACACTCGAACGAATTGCATAATAGGTTTGTAGTGGGGACTTCAGTCCTCGGAATTTAAGAAGGACTGAAGTCCTCACTACGAACCTATTTAATGTTCTATTCTTTTAATCGGAATCTCGATCGCAAATTCAGTACCTTTTCCGATCGCCGAAAAACAGTTGATTTTACCTTTGTGTTTTTCTACAATAATTGAATGGGAAATTGCTAAACCCATTCCCGTACCCGAACCGATCGGTTTTGTAGTATAGAAAGGGTCGAATATCCGCTGCTTGATTTGATCGGCGATACCTGAACCGTTGTCAGTAATTCTAATCGCAACGCAAGTACCTTCTACCTCTGTACGAATGCGGATACTTCCCGGATTTTCGGGCGGATGTTGTAAAGCATCGATCGCGTTAGCGATAATATTCATAAACACCTGATTCAACAGTCCGGCGTAGCACTCCACCAGCGGCAATTCTCCGTATTCTTTAACGAGTTGAATGGCTGGGCGATCGGGCTGAGCTTTCAGACGGTGTTCTAAAATCATCAATGTGCTGTCGATGCCTTCGTGAATGTTAACATTTTTCATGTCAGATTCATCGAGGCGAGAGAAATTCCGCAAACTCCGCACGATATCCCGGATGCGAGTTGCTCCCACCTGCATCGAAGATAGCATTTTTGGCAAGTCGTCTAGCAAGAAATCCAGCTCTAACCGCTCTATTTCCTCCTGAAGAGCTGGAGAAGGTTCTGGGTGTTCAT
>JBBSNU010000405.1:0-5222 GCA_038260455.1 Chroococcales cyanobacterium
AAAACCGGGAGCAATAGTAATTGATGTAGGTATTAACCGCGTCGTAAATCCAGACGGTACTAGCCGTTTGGCCGGAGATGTAAATTTTGATGCTGTGAAAACAGTAGCCGAATTTATCACGCCAGTACCGGGAGGAATCGGGCCGATGACTGTTGCTATGCTGTTAGAAAATACAGTTTCGAGTTATCAAAAAAAGATAGTTTGATGCGCCTGTAGCGGTAAGGTGCGGTGTGCTTCGCCCTACATAATGCCGATTCTGCGATTCATTCAGGTAAGGTGCGCAATGCGCACCCTACATCATGCGGGTTCTGCGATTGATTGTACCTCTTGCACTCACTCACAAATTACCTGCAATTATCTGCGTTTATTTGTGTTTATCTCTCTGACATCTGCGGTTGCAGGATCGAGCATTTATGCAAGAAGTCTATTAAATACCATAGAGGCTAATTGTGGCTGCGCCGACTATTGTTTGACAGCAACAACGCGAATTCGGCGATAATCCGCAGTCCAATTACCATCGCGGTAAAGAGTTGACCGCAAACGTTCTTCAACTGTGTGAATTACGTGCGATCGCACTTCCGGCGACAAACCCGACAAAAACCCGCCTGCAAACATCTCAATCCAATTTACCATACCGGCGCTGCCACCTTCTAGGAGAGTCGGGCGATCGAACAAAACCGCATAAACCACCTCAAAACCCCGATTTTCCAAAAGCCCAGCATACTCGCCGAAACTCGGAAAATACCAAGGATTAAGGGATTCAGGCTCCGAAAAGCCAATTTCCGACAAAACACTCAAAAGCGTCCGGGCGATCGCCCCCACATTCCCCTTACCGCCAAACTCAGCAACAAAACGCCCTCCCGGCCTCAGCGCTTTTTCCACGCAATCGATCGCAGCATCCGGCTGTTTAATCCAGTGCAAAACAGCATTAGAAAACACAGCATCTAACAGATATTCCACTTGAAAATCCCTAGCATCCGCCACCGCAAAATTAATCTGAGGATAATTTGCTCTAGCAGTGGAAATCATCGCCAAAGATGAATCAATACCTTGCACAAAAGCACCACTTCGAGCAATCTTTTCAGTTAACTGTCCCGTACCGCAGCCCAAATCCAGAATTTGTTCACCAGCCTTCGGAGCGAGTAACTCCACAATTGATTCACCGTACTGCCAAACAAAAGCATGATTTTTCTCATAAAGGGCAGAATTCCAAAAATATTGTGACATCTCATCTCTTCTTTTCTCTTCTTTTCTCATCTCTTCTCATCTCTTCTCTTCTTTTCTCATCTCTTCGTGTCCTTCGCGCCTTCGCGGTTCGTTATTAAATTATTTGCCAGCAAGCAGATTAATTGCATCCCCATCAATACGGCAAACCCTAATATTTTCCAAAATCCGCGCTCCCTGCTTTTCATAAAAAGCAATTCCCGGCGCATTCTTAGCATTAACAGTCCATTCCATGCGCCCGCAATTTGTGGACTCAGCAATTTGTGCCAAATGTTTCAACAAAGCTGTACCGACTCCCATACCGCGCACGGGAGCTTGCACAAATAAATCATCAAGCCACAGACACGGCTGCGCCAACAAACTTGAATAGGAAGCATAAAACATAGCAAATCCTACGGGAGTGCCTTCAATTTCTGACAACAATACCCGCACTAGCGGAGGTTGACTAAATAAAGCTTGCTGCAATTGGTCTGCTGTTGCTGCTAACAAAGTTTTTGCTCCATCGAACTCGCTTTTTTGCGCGATAAAAGTCAGAATTATTTGCAAGTCGGTAAGTTCTGCTTCTCGAATTTTGATATCCAAATTAGCCATTGTTTGATTCTCAATCTCACCTATTAAACACTGTATTAAATTTCATCATTAATGTCCAATACCTTTTTATCTAACAACTTATACTTTTAAAATATTAATGATTTAAAATGTATGGAACTGCGACATTTGCGTTACTTTATTACAGTTGCAGAGGAACTGAATTTCACTCGCGCAGCGGAAAGACTGCACATGGCTCAACCTCCACTGAGCCAACAAATCCAGCATTTGGAGGCTGAATTGGGCTTTCAACTTTTTCGCCGCACGAAGCGGACGGTGCAGCTAACCGCTGCGGGACAGGTTTTTTTTGAGGAATCACAGAAAATTATGCAGCAAGTCGATCGAGCAATTCAACTCGGCAGACAAACCAGCCGCGGCGAACTCGGCCAACTAACTGTAGGCTTTGTGAGCTCCGCCGCGCATAATGTGGTTCCACCTATTTTGCAGGCGTTTCGCACTCGGTGTCGGGCCGTCAAACTCGAATTGCACGAACTCACAACTAACGAACAGTTGCAGCGGTTGCGGGAAGGGCGCATTGATATCGGCTTCGTGCGCCCTCCGGTCGAGGAAAATGGCATAAATTCCGAAATCGTGTTTCGAGAACCTCTGATGGTGGCGCTACCAGAAACGCATCCTTTGACCGATCGCGCGAAGGTAGAATTGCGCGAACTTTCTGGCGAACCGTTCATCTTATTTCCGCGTTCCCAGGCTCCGGGACTGTACGATGCGATCGTCAGTCTTTGTCATCTTGCCGGTTTTAGCCCGATCGTCGGTCAAGAAGCGATTCAAATGCAGACAATTATCAGCTTGGTAGCCGCTGAGATGGGCGTGGCGATCGTCCCGGCATCGATGCAAAATTTCCAGCGCAAGGGGGTTGTTTACAAATCTTTGCCAGAATCAACCTGCATGGTGGCGATCGCCCTAATTTGGCGCAACCATCCCACGGCAGCGGTGCAGCGGTTTTTGGAAGTCGCTCGACAAATCAGCGGATTTGAGATTTGAGATTGTAGATTTTAGATAAACGGGTAATTTCACAAAGTTATCAAAACTCAAAGATTTTCTGTGCAACAACACCCGTAGAATGATTAATTGATACTGGGAGTGCGGACAACCACCGCCCTAAAAGTCGGCACGATCCGACCCGAACAACTCAAAGTATCTCCATTCACATTCAGTACAAGAGAGCAAGGGATGGTATTGGCAACAGAAATGGATTCTTCCAAACCGGAATCCGCTTTCGACTTATCTACTTACTTAGTCGAGCAAAAAAGGGCGATCGAGGTAGCTCTCGACAGTGCACTACCGGTGATCTACCCAGAGAAAATTTACGAAGCAATGCGCTACTCGCTGCTAGCGGGCGGCAAGCGCTTGCGTCCGATCCTGTGTGTGGCTAGCTGCGAACTCGTCGGCGGCACTACCTCTATGGCAATTCCCACAGCTTGCGCTTTGGAAATGATCCATACAATGTCGCTAATTCACGACGATTTGCCGGCAATGGACAATGACGACTACCGGCGCGGCAAACTGACGAACCACAAAGTCTATGGCGAAGATATTGCCATTTTGGCTGGGGATGGTTTGTTGACCTATGCTTTTGAATTTATAGCCAGTAAAACTCAGAACGTACCCCCCCATCACGTGTTGCAGGCGATCGCCCATTTGGCGCGGGCATCCGGCGCTGCAGGGCTCGTAGGCGGCCAGGTGGTTGACCTAGAATCGGAAGGAAAAACAGATGTTTCTCTGGAAACTTTAAATTACATTCACGCTCACAAAACCGGCGCGCTGTTAGAAGCCTGCGTAGTTTGTGGGGGAATTTTGGGTGGGGCTTCGGCTGCTGATTTGCAGCGGCTGTCTCGTTTTGCCAAGAATATTGGGCTGGCTTTCCAGATAATTGACGACATTCTGGATATTACGGCTACTCAAGAAGAATTGGGCAAAACTGCTGGGAAAGATGTTCTAGCAGGGAAAGTGACTTATCCGAGTTTGTGGGGAATTGATGAGTCTCGGCGCCAAGCTTCGCAGCTTGTTGCTGATGCTAAGTCTCAACTGGCAGTGTTTGGGAGCAAAGCTCTACCGCTGCTGGGTATCGCTGATTTTATTACGAGCCGCAGTAACTAGAAATACCAAACACTATGCAGGAAATTTGCAGCGGCATTTTAAACAATCATGTACTGATGGTGGCTTTGATCGCTTGTCTGGCGGCTCAAGTATTAAAGTTGCCGATCGAATTAGTCAAAAATCGTAAATTCAATCTTCGGAATTTAGTAACCACCGGCGGAATGCCTAGCGCTCATTCTTCCTTTGTCGGCGCTTTAGCTGCTGGAGTGGGACAAACGATGGGGTGGGAAAGTTCCGAGTTTGCGATCGCCACGATTTTTGCAATTATCGTTATGTACGATGCTGCTGGCGTCCGCCAAGCCGCCGGCAAACAAGCCCGCATTCTCAACCAACTAATTGACGAATTTTTTGAGGAAGATCACAACCTCAATGAAGCTCGCCTGAAAGAGTTGCTGGGACACACACCCTTTCAAGTTGTCGTCGGTTTGGGGCTGGGAATCGCGATTTCTTGGCTCGCAGGGCCGGCCTATTAAGTTTTAAGTACGGAGTAGACTTGGAGCAGTGGTGTTTTTTTGACAAGTTGGAGGTAAATATCGGCTGCGGGAATTAATATTTCGGCAACTAATCTTTTTCAAGATCAGAAAAGCACCCGAATTTTTGGTAATTTTATGGCAATACCTATTACTTAATTAAGCAGTTTAAAAGGTTCAAAAAGTTTTTTTAGTTACCACTCCTTGGAGTAGTTTTGTTATGATCCAAAGACTATATATAAACAACTTCAGATGCCTAGAAAACTTTGAACTGAAGATACAGGGAATGCCATCTGCTCTTTTGATTGGAAAAAACGGTGCAGGTAAATCAACTATTGCTTCTGCATTAGAAGTCCTTCAGAAGATTAGTCGAGGCATCAATAGAATGCGCGAACTTGAAAAACTGAAGCTGATTAGCCCGAAAGATTTCGCTCGTGGGAGGTCTGATGTACCGATCCGGTTTGAAATAGAAGTATTACTTGAAGATAAATTATACAAATATATCCTGGCGTTTGATTTACCAGAAAAATTTAAAGAGCTACGAGTTTTTGAAGAACAACTGCTAGTTGCAGGAGAGCCAATTTACTCTCGAAAAGAAGCTCAAGTCACTCTTCACATCAGTTCGCAAAATCGTGAAGCTCAGTTTCTCCTAGATTGGCATCTTGTTGCTCTTCCAGTAATTCAGGAGCAATCTGAGACTGATCCGCTGCATATTTTCAAAACTTGGCTGGCTCGCACGATCATTTTAGCCCCGATTCCCAGCTTGATGACTGGAGACTCCAATGGTGAAACTTTGGAGCCAAAGCGAGATGGTTCAAACTT
>JBBSNU010000406.1:0-5215 GCA_038260455.1 Chroococcales cyanobacterium
ATTGACACTCCCCGCTCTTGCATAGACGGGGATTCTTAGTTCATCGACGTGCCTTAAAATTGTCTATCCTTGCGGCAGTATTTAAACCTGATACCCGTTCAATAGAACAAAGTGCCGAGTCTAATTTAAACAACCCCAGTGTCATCTCCCTAAGCGTTAGAGGATAAATCCTCTCGTTCTCGTGTGCCCCACGATACGTTTAAATTCCTAAAAACTTTAGGTTTACTGGTTTGGATGCGCGGAAAGCAGCCTAGTTATGTTTAAAGTGGTTTATTCACTACCCACTTACCATTATTTTTTTCTAGCCAGTCGTTTTGGGGTTGGTTATCCATTCGATGCTCGCGGTTATTCTACCTATGGTATGATTAAATTGTAGCAACAAATGTGACGATATGTCAAGACAAAAAATGCTAAGAAATGAGAGTTTCTGACTACGAATATGAACAATTGAGGATAGAGTCAGAGAAGCAAGGGGTTTCAATGTCTGATCTAGTGAGAAAATCTATTTTCTTAGCTACCGAAACCAGAAATACTGAAAGCAGGATAAATCCTGCTGTTAGCTTTCATCCCTTGTCTGAAGCACAGATGTGCCCTCCTGAGTCGGGCACATCCTCAAGGGCTTTCAGCATTTTCCTTGTAAGTAAATCTACCGAAAAAAGCCAAGGGAGCATCTCTGTCAGAATGCAGTAAGTAAGTATTTTTTTTACAGTGCGATCGCCCTCGATACACCCAAACAGAAGGGGAGCATCTCAGTTTTGCAAAAAGCATTTTTTTTAGTGTAGTGCGAGCGTCCCCGCTCGCGAGTACAATACGCGATCGGGGACGCTCGCACTATAAAATGCAAAACTGAGATACACCCAAACAGAAGTCCGAACAACCCGATAAATACAGGCAAAACACTGCTTAAAACACTGTAAAGATTTTACTTTTAATCAAAGTTGTCGAATTTACCGGTGATTTGAGGATTATCGGCTGTGAAAATCGATCGGTTCAAATAACTTTGTCCGCAAAAGGTTTAAAAATTTCAATATTTTTGATACAATTATTGCAAATATCAGGGGTAAGCTATTTGGGCGAGCGATCGAACAGTTCCACCGCCTCAAACACAAAAAAGGCTGAGAGTCTGATTTATGCTCGTATAGCTGATAAAAGTAGAGTATACAGTCGCTCATTGACCCTGCCAAAAAAACGGATGCAAGCTCCCGCAGGGCTGTCGCGAGCTACCAAAAATTTTAGACTCCCGTTCAACCTCCCAGATTCATCTGTCCTTGTCAATCTAAAATCTAAAATCTAAAATCTAAAATCGAATGACCGCCAGCGATTTAAAAACAAGATGCGGAGCCGATCAAAATTTGCATTGCTCAACTCCGCGGCCTAAAGCAACATTTACTAAAAACTCTTGCAGCAAATTAATAGTTTTACTTAAAAAATATTAGAAAATTTGCTGATTTTTAAAATTAATTTTCAAATAATAACTTGAGGGTAGGTCGTGAAAAAACTTGATAATCAATACGCAAAAACACAAACACTCGCATCAGAAACCGATAGCTTAAAACAAAACATTTTAATCGTTGACGACCACCCAGAAAGCTTGCGTCTTTTATCTCTGTTTTTGTCTAAGCAGGGATATAAAGTGCGGCCGACACGGGATGGCAAATTCGCTCTCAAGTTTGCTCGCTCGACTCCACCGGATTTGATTTTGCTCGACATCATGATGCCCGGTATGGATGGCTATCAAGTTTGCGAACAGCTAAAAGCTTGCGCTAAAACCAAAGATATTCCTGTAATTTTTATCAGTGGTTTAAATGAAGTCTTTGATAAAGTCAAAGCTTTTTCGCTTGGTGCTGCAGACTATATTGCTAAACCGTTTCAAACAGAAGAAGTGGTGAGCCGCATCCAAAATCAACTGCTGCTCAGTCGTCTTTCCAAGCAAATTGTAGAACAAAATGCGCGGCTGCAAGCAGAAATAGAAGAACGCAAGCGGGTCGAAGCAGAACTGCGAGAAAGTCAGCACTGGCTGTCGGCAGTAATTAAACTGAATCCTAATGTTTTGTACATTTACGATGTGATGGAACACCGGATTTTATATCTCAATCGCGAACTGTATAGGGATCTTGGCTATTCCCTGGCAGAAATACAGCAAATGGGAGCAGCATTTCTGCCTAACTTAATCCACCCTGATGATTTGCCAGCTTTCTCCGAACACATCCGCCGGATTGAGACAGCAAAAGACGGTGAAAGCTTTGAGTTTGAGTACCGAATCCAGCACCAAAATGGTGAATATCGCTGGTTTTTTAGCATGGATACCGTGTTTACCAGAACAGCGGAGGGTAAACCTTGGAAAATTCTGGGAAGTGCTACTGAAATTAGCGATCGCAAACAAGCAGAACTAGAACTCAAAACAGCTTTAGCTGCTTTGGAAAGGCAAATCAAGCAAAGATTTCTGCTAGAAACAATTACTCTGGAAATTCGCTACAGCTTAAAGCAGGATCGAGTGTTTCAAACAGCCGCAGCCCAAATATGTCGAGTTTTTAATGCCGATAGTTGCTTGATTCACACCTACACAGAAGATCCAACTCCCCGCCTTCCTTGTGTGGCTTACTACACAAGAATTGAATCAAAATCGCTTTCAAATTTAGAAATTCCCATCGAGGGCAACGCTCACGTTCAGTTTGTCTTGTCCCAAGATAAAGTTGTAGTTTGTGATGATGTTTTTTCGGAACCGCTGCTAGAAAATGTCAGAAGTTTGTGCGAGGAAATAGGTTTGAAGTCGATGATATCCGTGCGGACTTCTTACCAGGGAAAACCTAACGGAATGATGTGCTTGCACCAGTACGCTCGCCGCCAATGGACGCAAGATGAGATCGGATTATTGAAAACTGTGGCGGCACAAATGGGAATTGCGATCGCCCAAGCCAATCTTCTCGAACAAGACGAACAGCAGCGGCTGAAACTGCAACAAAGCGAAGCTAGTCTAGCAGCAGCCCAGAAAATTGCCCGTATCGGCAGTTGGGAATTTGATATTATCGCAAATAAGATTACTTGGTCAGAAGAAGTATTCCGCATTTTTGGTCTTGACTCAACTGCATCTGAACCGACATACGTCCAACTTTTACGGATGTATCATCCCGACGACAGAGACTTGTTCAAACAAATTGTCAGCCTCGCTATTTCGCAAGGAACTTCCTACAAACAAGAATTGCGGATTTTGCATTCTAGCGGTCAAATCACCTACGTAGAAGCAAGGGGAACATCTGTTTTAACCGAAACAGGAGAAGTAATCAAACTGTTGGGAACAGTCATGGATATCACCGATCGCAAACAAGCAGAAGCAGCTTTGCAAATTAGCGAAGAACGTTTTTATCTGGCATTTGAAGGCAGTGCGATGGGGTTGTGGGATTGGAATCTTGCCACGGGAGAAGTCTATTTTAATTCGCGCTGGAAGACGATGTTGGGATATGAAGCAGACGAGATAGAAAATAATTTTACATCCTGGGAGCAACTGTTGCATCCAGAGGATTTGCCACAGGCTCAAGCCGCACTAGAAGCTCACTTTCAATGCAAAAGTTCGATGTACGAAGTGGAATTGCGGATGTTGACAAAATCCGGCGAGTGGAAGTGGATTTTGGCTCAAGGAAAGGTGATGGAACGGGATGCTGGGGGAAATCCTTTGCGGATGACTGGCACGCACGTCGATATTAGCGATCGCAAACAAGCAGAAGTAAATTTGCTATTTAGCGAACAGCGAGAACGAGAAAAAGCCAAACAGTTAGCACAAACTCTGGAACACTTAAAAAATGCTCAATCCCATCTCATTCAAGCGGAAAAAATGTCAAGTATCGGGCAAATGGTAGCGGGAGTTGCCCACGAAATTAATAACCCGATCAGCTTCATTTACGGCAATATTATTCCGGCCCGACAGTACGCTCGCGATTTGGTAAAATTGATCGAGATATACCAGCAGCACTATCCCGAACCAGTTCCAGAAATTGCGGAAGAATTGGCAGAAGTAGATGTAGATTTTATCGCTGAAGATTTTCCGAGAATCATGGCTTCAATGCAGGGAGGTGCTAACCGAATTAAGCAGATTGTGGTTTCTTTAAGAAATTTTTCAAGACTCGATGAAAAAGATATCAAATTAACAGATATTCATGAAGGAATAGAGAGCACTTTGGTGATTTTACAGCACCGATTGCAGTCACCTCGAAAAGGTAGGGAAATTGAAGTTATTAAAAATTACGGCGAACTGCCAAAAATCCAGTGTTATCCGGCGCAATTAAACCAGGTATTTATGAATTTGCTGTTGAATGCGATCGACGCTGTGGAAGAGTCATCGACAAACTGTACTGAGGCTGTTACCCAAATTTGCATTGTTACGGAAATTTGCAGCGAAAATCAAGTGTGCGTAAGGATTGCTGACAGCGGGCCCGGTATCCCTCCAGAGGTGCAGTCAAGGATGTTTGACCCGTTTTTTACTACAAAGCCGATCGGCAGCGGCACTGGTTTGGGGTTGTCGATTAGCTACCAAATTGTCAAAGACACCCACGGCGGTAAGTTGGGGTGTCATTCAGAGGTTGGGCGGGGAACTGAATTTGCGATCGAACTGCCGATTTCGCAAAAAGTGAAAAGTAAAACTGGTTTGTAGTGAGGACTTTAGTCCGCATAAATCAGCGGACTAAAGTCCTCACTACAAACCTTTTGTTAAGGTTAATTGACTGCAAATAACATCAAACCCTGACATTTGATTCGATATTTCATGGGAATCATCTGTAGTCTAGTTTGATCTTATCTTAATCGTGATAGAATTAGAACCTAATTTTTCCGCTGCTAGACGTTGCACTCTTTCTCTTCTTGGGAATGAATTCAACAGTTGATTTCATACATATTATCTCAACTCGCGTCTGTAGCATCTACTACATTTTAACTGAATTATGACTGATTCAATACGCTTCCTGATGTGCGCTCCCGACCACTACGATGTCGATTATGTAATTAACCCTTGGATGGAGGGAAATGTCCACAAATCATCGCGCGATCGCGCCGTGGAACAGTGGGAAAAACTCTACCACGTCCTCAAAGACAACGCCGTTGTAGACCTCGTACCGCCCGAAAAAGGCTGGCCGGATATGGTGTTCACCGCCAACGCAGGTTTGCTTTTGGGCAATACTTTCGTCCTCAGCCGTTTCTATCACAAAGAACGCCAAGGCGAAGAACC
>JBBSNU010000407.1:0-5214 GCA_038260455.1 Chroococcales cyanobacterium
GGAATTCGCTTTGATGTCCTGAGTCCTACTTGTTTCCCCAACTCCTTATTTCCTGTCAAAATAAACGCATTCCAACCTTTAAAACGCTGCTTGAAAATATCGCCTAACATTTTATAAAGTTCCCCTAATTCGCTAGCATCTCCCAGTCGCTCTCCGTAGGGAGGATTGCAAATCAGCACGCCTCTATCTGCTGGTGCTTCCAACTCGGATAACTCGGTACGAGCAAACTTAATTTTACCGGCAATACCTGCTTGCTGCGCGTTAGTGCGAGCTTGATCTAACATATCAGAATCGCGATCGCACCCTGCAATCATTTCTGGAAGATCAGGCAATTCGCTGTTTTCCGCTTCTGCCCACAATTTATCCCACAAAGGCTCGTCAAAATCCCGCCAAGTCATAAATCCAAACTTTTCTCGAAACAATCCCGGTGCAATATTTAAGGCTTTTAAACTCGCTTCTAAAGGCAAAGTTCCCGAACCGCACATCGGGTCTAAAAACGGCAAATCGGGCGTCCATTCTGCCATTTCTAACAACGCTGCAGCGAGGGTTTCTTTGAGAGGAGCAAGCCCCATTGCCGGCCGGTATCCCCGCCGGTGCAAACTGCCGCCAGAACTGTCTAAACTCAAAATAGCGCGATCGCGATGAATGTGAATGTTAATCAACAAATCGGGATTCTCGACATCAACACTCGAACGCTTGTTGAATTGATGGCGCTGTTGGTCGGCGATCGCATTTTTGACCTGCAAAGCTGTAAAGTGAGTATGATTTAACTTGTCATTGCCACCTGTACAGTTGACTGCTAAGGTATTATCAGGATTTAGATATTCGTCCCAAGGAATTCTCTGGACTGCGCCGTAGAGCATATCTGAGTTGTAACACTGAAATTCGGCGATCGGCATTAGCACTCGAAAAATTGTTCTCGACCACAGATTGACGCGGTACAATAAAGCGCGATCGCCCGCAAAGTAAACTCCTGTAAAATCGGGCTTGACATCCTGCGCGCCTAAGCTTTCTAATTCTTGGGCGGCAATTGTTTCTAAACCGCGCGCAACTGTAGCAAAATATTGATTCATCAGAAAAAATGGGTAGAAATCCCGTGCTTCTAGCACGGCTTTATATTTTTGATTTACTACCGCCTTGGGATTGGTTAGTCCGGTGTGCCTTTGTTCTGCACTTTCAACGGGACAGTTACCGTTTCAAATCTCCCAATCCTGTACGCATAGTATTTCGCTCGCAAGCGAGCCTACGAAAGCGGGGTAATGTTAGCTTGTCGGTCAATGTTTTCTGAGCTTTTTAGACTTGTAACACTGTTCCTGTTACCTGAGAACTGTTTAATCACAAGCGACATAGCAGGTAACTAGCTTCGCATTCCGGGGTGTCGTGACTCAAAAAACGTAGTCAGTTAAGACTATAGCTGGTCAGAACGGCTTGCTAGATTTCTCTTTCAAGCCTCATGCCTTTAGGCTGAGGTTCCTGACTTAGATAGTAGCTCGTTTTCATCCTAACTCTCACAAACAATACTCTACCTTAAGGTAGATGCCGGAAATTAAAAAACTGCTAATTTGCAGGAGATTTTCTCAACAGGCGATCGCCCGCCTAGTCATGTAGTCAAAAGGGCGATCGGGCGATCGCCGCACCCGCTCAACCTCCAAAATCTAGCGGCAGAGCGGATTCGCGCTTAATTCTCACCAGGGTTGGCAACTGCTGGGGATTACCCTGGTGGCCTGTTTATTCAAAAGTATTCTTAACTACTTGCACAGTTTATTAACTTCGTGTTACGCTTTTAGTCAAAGTTGAGAATTCAAACCCTAACGTCAAAGTCAGGGAAAATTTCAGCTAAATGGGTGTACTACAACAATTAGAGGCCATTATGTCAAAGCAAATCAACGGATCGGCTCTCAAACTGTCCCGCGCTAGCAAAATCCAAGTAGAAGTCAAGGAAATTGCCAAGCACGCCACAGCTAAAAACATCTCTTCTACCCTCAATGTTGATGCCGATGGTAGCGATGTTACCAACGAGTAATTGCAGGTTTTTCCGTTAGACTTCGCCTCCCCAAACAAGAAGTAATAGATTTTATTTTTTGATGTCGGGAAATCTGGAGTAATTGAGGACAAGCGCAAAGTCTTGTCCTCAATTATTCAATTGCTAAAAACTTATTGAGAATATTTATCGTTTAGCCTTTAAATTTATGCGATCGCTCGCCAATCTCCTCAAACCATACAATCTCGAAGATTTTCTCAATCACAACTGGACAAACAAAGCAGTTGCGATTAAAAGCGAAGGAAAAAAAGACTTTGCACACCTATTTTCCTGGGAAAAACTCAACCACCTGCTCAACTTTTACCAATTAAAATATCCCGACATTCGCTTAGCAGTAGAAGGAAAAGTTCTCGACGAAAGCGAAAACGCCAATCTCATCAAATTGTGCCAATCGGGAGCAACTTTAATTATCAATCAAGTCCACAAACTCATACCAGAAATAGCTGAATTTGCAGCAGAAATAAAAGCAGAATTGGGTTATGGAAACCAAGTAAATGCTTATTGTTCTTGGCCGGAAAAACAAGGTTTTTCCTCCCACTACGACACCCACGAAGTTTTTATCTTGCAAACAGACGGAATCAAACAGTGGTACGTCTTTGCCGACACAATTAAATACCCGCTGACAGACCAGAAATCCTCCACTTTTCCGCCGCCAGAAACCCCACCCTATTTAACCTGCACCTTGCACCCCGGCGACGTGCTTTACATACCGCGCGGACATTGGCATTATGCAATTGCTTCCGACGAACCGTCGCTGCATTTAACATTAGGAATTCACTGCAAAACAGGAATTGACTTGTTAGAATGGTTGGTGGGCGAATTGCGACAACAATCAGAGTGGCGGCAAAGTTTACCGCTGCGAACAAATCAAGATTCAATCGATAAAAGTGTAAATAATTTAATTGCTGAATTGCACGGCTACGCAAACAGTAAAAATCTGGGAGAAGAGTACAGCAGCTACCTCGACAGTTTAACCAAACCTGTGGCGAAATATTCTCTCCCTTATCAAGCAGGGTTCAACATTTTTCCCTACGGCATTCAAACTAAATATAGAATTCCCAAATCTCAGCGGGTGAGAATTAGTGAATTGCCTGACGGGTGCGGATACAAAATCGTTGTGGGAGGTAAAGAAGTATCTCTCAAAGGAGTAACGGAGAAATTTATGGAAAATCTATTCAGTACAGAATTTTTTACAGGAGAGGATGTGATGGATTGGTTGCCGGATTGTGATTGGGAAATAGATGTAATGCCGCTTTTGTCGAGGCTAGTTGTTGAAGGAATTATTTTTGTTAGTTAAAACTAGAGAAGAGTAATAGCTGCGATAAATTGGTTTTCAAGAGAGTAATTTATGACACAATACGGTTCACTTAAGACATATCCCCCCTAACCCCCCTTCCCAAGGGGGGGACAAGAATGCCCTCTTGCGTCCCCCTTGGGAAGGGGGATGCGAGGGGGATCTCCGGGGCATAAATATGTTAAGTGAACCCTATTGATTTATGACACACAATGAGGTATAACATGACGAATAGTTTTTTTTGCGCCGATGCTTCTAAATGCGTTCAAGAGGATATTATTGGTAGCGGTACTAATTACCAAACCTATGTATTAATTGAATGCTGTTTGCCTTGGGAATCCGAAGCTTTTAATTCCCAACAAGTTCCCCATAATCTCAGGGATTTAGTGAAGGAAGTAGAGCATTCAAAGCAAAAAGTCAGATTTTTGTTGATAAATAGTGAAGCAACTAAATGTGCATATCGGCGCAAAATCTTGATTTACGAAAATAAAAGCCAAGATGTTTTTGGCGGTTACGAAAAACACGAATTTAATGCGAATAACATTGAAGAAGTGGCGGGAACAGTCAAAAGCTATTTAGCTGGAGAAGTCCCGGATTGCGAAGTTGAAAATAACCCAAGTAGAGATATTTTGGTTTGCACTCACGGGAGTCACGATAGATGTTGCGCCCGATACGGCAATCCTTTTTATACCGGAGCAAAAGCTGTGGTTTCCGAGTTAGAATTGAGTGATGTTCGTGTTTGGAAATCCAGTCACTTTGGCGGACACCGCATGGCACCGACTGCGATTGATTTGCCTGACGGTAGATATTACGGAAATCTCGATCGCACTTCGTTCAAATCTATTCTGACGCGCAGTGGCGATATTGAATGTTTGAATAAAGTTTATCGGGGTTGGGGAATTTTGCCAAACGCAATTCAGGTTTTGGAACGAGAATTTATCATGCGCTACGGTTGGGATTGGTTCAACTACAAAGTTGCGGGCCGCATTGTTGAAAAACATCCAGACAATGATGGTTTTGTTGCTGAATTAACTTTTGAAAAAGTCGATGGGATGTACACCTATCGGGCTGATTTAGTCCAAGATGACAGTAAAACAGTTCGGATGAAAGGTTCCTGCGGTGCGAAACAAGAATCAGAGTTTGTCAAGTATTTGGTAAAAAATTCTTACTTTTACTCAAAGAAAGAAGAGTCAAAGTTTGTCATCTATCCGGGAAGTCCGCAGCCGATATTGGTAGAGACAATGTGAAATTATAGCCTTTCAAGCGAAAGATGAGGTACTATCCGGCATAGGGCATAGGGCATAGGGCATAGGGCATAGGGCATAGGGCATAGGGCATAGGGCTATCCTCACTTTTTTGAGAACCGCTATAAACAATCACAATCAAATAGGTTCGTAGTGAGGACTTTAGTCCGCATCCAAAATCCGAGGACTAAAGTCCTCACTACGAACCTAGATTATGACACTAATTAAATCTCTAACTGCATGAATACGTGCGGGATTCCCAAGTGATCAAAGGGATTGTCTTGTTCGGAAAATCCGAGTTTATGGTAAAATTTAACGGCGTTAATACGAGACATCAATCTGAGTGTTTTGAAATTATTTTCCTTAGCTTGTGCGATCAATTTTTCCATCAGCTTAGTGCCAATTCCCTGATTTTGAAATTCAGGAAGCACAGCAACATAAGAGATGCTTCCTAATTCTGGGGATAATTCTCGGAGTCGGCCTGATGCGATAATTTTGCGATCGCCCGTTGCTATGATATGACAAGCACCATTTTCGCGATCGTCCTTTTCGCTACCCCTTTCCATACCCAGGGGCGATCGCAAAACCAGCCACCGCTGGTAAAACATATCTTCTAATTCTTGTGCGTTTTTAAC
>JBBSNU010000408.1:0-5206 GCA_038260455.1 Chroococcales cyanobacterium
CAAACCTTGATAAAAATTAACTCGCGATCCAAAACCCAAATTCTCAGCATTTTGTCGAGCCACTGCCAAAGCTTCCCAACTGCAATCTACTGCATAAACTGTAGCATTTGTCAACTCAGAAGCCAAGCCGATCGCGATCGCCCCGCTGCCCGTACCCAAATCCACCCAATGCGATGTTGGATTAACTGAATAATTTTTCACAGCATCCACAGCCCAATCGATCAGCAATTCCGTTTCAGGACGAGGAATTAGCACCGCCGGCGTTACTTTGAGCGAAAAATTCCGCCAATGTGCGACTCCCGTCAAATACTGCACGGGCACCCGTTCCTGCAAGCGCCGCTCCCACAATCGATCGAGTTCCGGTAAAGACAACTTTAATTCAATTTTGGGCAAATTTTTAAACGACTCCAAACGCAGAGCCAATTTATCCAAACCTGCCAGCTCTTGCAGCAGCCAGTCGAGTTCTGAATTGGGAATATCAGAGGCGAGAGCCTCCGCCTTAGCTTGATTCACCCACTGCCACAACTCTAAACCGGAAACAAACATCAGATTTTTTGGGAATTGGGCATCGGGCATCGGGCATTGGGAATTGGGAATTGGGCATTGGGCATTGGGCATCGGGCATCGGGCATCGGGCATCGGGCATCGGGCATTGGGCATTGGTAACTAACCACAACGGTTAACAGTCAACTGTCAACTGTCAACTGTCAACTGTCAACTGTCAACTGTCAACTGTTAACGAGCTGGAGCCGGTCGAGCTGGAGCCGGAGCCACCTGTGGATTTTGGCCAGCACCGGCGGGTTGGAGCGATCGCACAAATTCCAGCGACTCCCGCGACGGCACCAAAATCATTTGGGTCAAAAACTGGTCGTTTTCAGTACGCAGAGCTTCCAAAACGCTCTCCAAGTTCACAACCTCAATCTTAATCGAGGTCGTTATGTTGGGTTGCTGCTGCTTAAAACGCTCCACCATTCCCAGCAATTCCTCTTTATTAAAAAATAAAGGAATAACCTCTTGCTGGCCCCGTTGAATCGTCAAATAACCATTTTCCGCGCCCCCTCTGGCCAAAAACAGAGGTACACCGTTGAATTCGTTAACTTGTTGGCCAGTCTGCTGAAGTACAGTTTTAGCCGACTGCACCTGCTGCGGAGCCGGCACAAAAGCAAACTGCACCTCATCCGGCTTGCCTTTATTGGCTTGAGTGATCTGATAAATTTCCCCCAGCGACACCGGCATCACGCGCACCGATGCAGCCAACTGAGGATTTCTGGTTTTCAGTTGCTCGACAAAAGCTTGAGCATCTTTCTGGCTGATAAAAATTCCCGCCACCGAAGCATTGCCAGTTTGACCCTGACCCTGTTTGGGGACAGAAGCGATCAGGGGCGCACCTTGAGCGTCTGTAATTGTAAATACCGGCACCGATCGCAATTTTTCCAAAATTTGTGGTTCGGGAATTGCCAGTGCAGACATCTTACCCATTGGCTGCGGCCCGAGCAGAGCGCAGCCGACAATTCCCAATATTGCGCCGAAACGAACTAATGATTTCATTTTTTTCCACCAGGAGCAGTTCTGAAACACATTAACGCAAAGACTGACACCTTGACACGATCGGCAAAAACTGCCTCAATCTGTTTACATTTTGACTAAATGTAAAACTCAGAGACTGTTTCTGTTTCAATCTATTATTTAAAATTGTGCGATCGGGATGACAGGATTTGAACCTGCGACATCCTGCTCCCAAAGCAGGCGCGCTACCAAGCTGCGCTACATCCCGTTGTGATAGTTAGCTATCCTTTAACTATTAACACACAACACCCCCAGTTTGTCAAGCTTTTTTTTATTTTAGTTTTGGGTGCTGCGCCTAAGTTACCTTCAGTTTTTGCGGTTTGAGAATACTTGCAGTTCGATCGGGGCCGGCGCTGTGGGGATACACCCTTTTTAACTGACCGCAGCATAAAGGGCGAAGATGTTTTAGCAGGGGCGATATTAGACGTAATTGCAAAAGTCCTTTTTTTGGACGGGCTGGTGAAAGCGTCCGTCCCACAAGAAAAAAAAATTGTGGGACGGGCACTTTCACCAGCCCCTCCTAGTTATTTTTGCAATTCAAGTCTATTGAGTGCTCTCAAAAAATCAACGCCGATTTGCACCTGGCTGCCTAATCTGGATACCAAAACATACCTTTAATCCCCTCCGGATCGGACATAAAGCCCAAATTTCGGTAAAAATCCACCACTTGAGGGTCAGCAAATAAAGTAATGTTGCTGATATCTTCACTGCGGAGTTTTTTAATGATGTATTGCATCAGCGCTTTGCCCATGCCTTTACCCTGGTAGTCAGGATGAACTACCACATCCCAAAGCGTGGCATTAAAAGCATGGTCTGAAGTCGCTCTGGCGAAACCCACCAGCCGTCGCTGGTTGCCCCGCATCTCCCACATAGAGACGACTAGGAAGCTGTGCTGAATAGCTTTTTTGACTTTACGCAGGGGACGGCGAGACCAACCCACTGCATTACAAAGTTCTTCGAGTTCGTAGAGATCGATGTCCCGATCGCAACTGAAAAAGATGCGCGCGTTGCCACTGGCGGGTTTGCGAAATGTTGGGGAAAGCGGATCGCCTAACCCGACGGCCACATCTTCCTCAAATTCCGCTGTTTGGGATACAGAGGCAGACTCAGGACTACTAAATAAGTTTTTCCAAAAACCCATGCAGGCGCGGTTGAGGTAGTAGAAGTTGGACTACGTGAAAGAAAACCCGACAGACAAACCCACTCCGAGCGGCGTGGGATAAATTACGGGTAGCCTTTTGAGCAACAGTTTACGGTAAACTCATCTTACGCCGAAAGCAGCGATTTGTCGTCTAACATTGAGTCTGAGCTTTTTTTGATTCTCGTCAAGTTTGGTAGAAATGTTCTGCAAACCTGTACCCGGACAATCCGCTCTTAAGGTAAAATTTGTTGCCGGCTCACGACAGAGGCATTTGGGGAATTGCTTCTTTATAAGTGCCGCCGATCGCGCCGGAACTTATACGCTGGGTGGGAAATACGACCGGAATATCACAATCATGACCTTCTCGTAATACATTCTCACACAGATTTTACCCACCCAAAAACCGATACCGTGCCACTTACGACCGTCGTGGAGCGATCGAAATTTTAGACAAGACTTCCAACTCCCAGATTCATCTGTGGAGTAAATCTACAATCTAAAATCTACAATCTAAAATCTACTGACCTCTGGTTTTAGTTTGGGGCGATCGCAATTTAAGTCCGATCGTCAAATCGAAAATCCCATTGCCATAAGGCATGGGAGAGCAAATACCTAGTATATCTCCCGCACCTTCCCCTCAATTATGGCTTCGGGTTTAAAACCATCTACACTAGAACTTCT
This sequence comes from Chroococcales cyanobacterium, assembly GCA_038260455.1. Taxonomy (GTDB): domain Bacteria; phylum Cyanobacteriota; class Cyanobacteriia; order Cyanobacteriales; family Microcoleaceae; genus Microcoleus. The sequence goes on from JBBSNU010000408.1 coordinate 3,389, forward strand.
CAAGCGCTTTAACCGAGCGTTTCCACAGTTTTACGAGCAATTTGTCAGCAGCGAAATCCAACTGCAAAACCTCAAATTAGCTTATCAGCTTTACAAAACTCGGCAAGCAGTCATCGAAATCAGAGCCGAAGGTAATAAAAGTGCCCTGCATTTTGCTTACCGGAACCAATCTTTTTTACTGAGCGACATTTTTGGAGTATTGGCGGCCTACGGGCTGACCATTCACAGTCTGAGTCTGTACGGTCAAATTTACCCGCCAATGCTGGTATTTATCAAATTGGTAGTATCTCGCGGCGGCAAGGTGCTGGCAGATAAAACAGCAGAAAATGTCTGCAGGGCGGTTCGAGAGGCCTTGGCGGGGCATTTTGAGGTTGAAGAGATGTTGGCTGTGGAATTTAATTTAGACGCGGGTTTGGAGGATGTGGCAACTGAATTTTACGTCGATCCAGTTTTCCACTTGCCAGCTCTGCTGATAGAAGCTGATAATCAGCCTGGACTTTTTTACAAAGTTATGTATGCCATCTGGCAAGAGGATTTGTTGGTGGTAAATGCTAATTTGCTGGTTTGGCGGGGGCGAACTCGCCTGATTCTCTACTTGTTGGGGCCCAATGAAAGTTTAATTCCTGAGTATTTGGGGCAGAAAATCGCTGAGGGGGTGCGACAAAGATTGCTGGGCGAGCGATTTTAGCGATCGCGCTGATGCTGGCGAAACTTGATTGGCGATCGAGACTCAAGGGTTATTCCTGAGAAAGTTGAACTAAGCCTCGATCGCTCCTGGAAATGCCGCTCCCTCTGTGCTGATTTCGGGATAGGATAAATGTATGGCAACCATCGACATCCTAGGGGTTCGGCACGCTTACGATTTGACGGCTCCGACTGCAGCAACTTCTCCGGTTCTGGTATTTGTCCACGGCTGGCTGTTAAGCCGCCGCTACTGGCAACCTTTGACCGATCGCTTGGCACAAAACTATCAGTGCCTGACCTACGATTTGCGCGGGTTTGGCGATTCTCAACCGGACGGCGACGGCCATCCGGGGCCTTCGGAACCGATCGATTCCTGCTACACTCCCGCAGCTTACGCTCGCGATTTGGAAATTTTACTCGAAAAACTGGATATTTCTAATGCTTGGTTGGTGGGGCACTCTCTCGGCGGCACGATCGCTCTTTGGGCCGCCGGCCAATTGTTCGATCGCGTTAAAGGTGTCATCTGCATCAATGCAGGCGGCGGCATCTATCTAAAGGAAGAATTCGAGCGGTTTCGAGCGGTCGGCAAGCAGCTAGTGAAAATGCGTCCCCGCTGGCTGCCTCACTTGCCGTTAGCAGATTTCGTGTTTGCCCGCGATTCTGTGGCAAGATCGATCGGCAGATATTGGGGAAAGCAGCGCTTGATAGATTTCGTGGCAGCCCATCCTGACGCAGCTTTGCGGGCTTTGTTGGACTCCACCACAGAAGCGGAGATTCACCTCTTGCCGCAAATAGTATCCCAACTCAAGCAGCCTGTTTATTTTATTGCCGGTAGTAAAGACAAAATTATGGAACCAAAATACGTGCTGCATTTGGCTAGCTTTCACTGGATGTTCCAAGGTTGCGGCGAGAATGTCCTTCAGCTTGATTGCGGTCATTTGGCAATGGTTGAACAGCCGGAGGCAGTGGCTAGTTACTTGCAAAATATTCTCAAAGAACATAATTAGAGGGAATTGGGCATGGGGCATGGGGCATGGGGCATTGGGCATTGGGCAAACAGGTCATTGGCCAAACAGGGCATGGGGCATTGGCCAAACAGGGCATGGGGAATTGGGCATGGGGCATGGGGCATGG
>JBBSNU010000409.1:0-5205 GCA_038260455.1 Chroococcales cyanobacterium
GTGCATTGTTAAGTTAAATTTAGTTAAGATTCTGAGTGTAAAGTTTTGTCCCGCTCTGGAGGCACCGCGCTCTTACCCGATCTGTCCCCAATTCAAGGCATCCCTATTTATGAAAATTTCTTGGCGAACTATACTACTTTGGACTTTACCCGCCTTAGTCATCGGCTTTTTCTTGTGGCAGGGAGCCTTTGCCCCATCCCCAGCAGAAATGAGCAAGAACACCGCTAGCACCCGCTTGAGCTACGGTCGATTCTTAGATTACTTAAACGCCGATCGAGTCACCAGCGTTGATTTGTACGATGGAGGTCGGACGGCGATCGTCCTAGCAGTCGATCCCGAACTAGACAATCGCGAGCAGCGGTGGCGGGTGGACTTGCCCTCAAATTCCCCGGAACTGGTTTCTAGGCTCAGAGACTCCAAAATCAGCTTCGACACCCATCCCCTGCGGAACGACGGCGCAGTCTGGGGACTTTTAGGCAATCTAGTATTTCCCCTCTTGTTAGTAGGAGGGCTGTTTTTCCTCTTCCGCCGCGGCGGTGGCAACGTACCGGGAGGCCCGGGCCAAGCCATGAATTTTGGCAAATCCAAAGCACGCTTTCAAATGGAAGCTAAAACAGGCGTACTGTTCGACGACGTAGCAGGCGTTGAAGAAGCCAAAGAAGAACTCGCCGAAGTCGTGACTTTCCTCAAAAAACCCGAACGCTTCACAGCAGTCGGGGCAAAGATTCCCAAAGGCGTGCTGCTGGTTGGCCCTCCCGGAACAGGTAAAACCATGCTGGCAAAAGCGATCGCAGGGGAAGCCGGCGTGCCTTTCTTCAGCATCTCCGGTTCAGAATTTGTGGAAATGTTCGTCGGTGTCGGCGCATCCCGCGTCCGCGACTTGTTCAAAAAAGCGAAAGAAAATGCTCCTTGTATCATCTTCATCGATGAAATCGATGCAGTGGGCCGTCAGCGCGGCGCTGGTATCGGCGGTGGTAACGACGAACGGGAACAAACCCTGAACCAGTTGCTGACCGAAATGGACGGTTTTGAGGGCAATACTGGCATCATCATCATTGCTGCCACCAACCGCCCCGACGTGCTCGACTCAGCGCTGCTGCGTCCGGGTCGTTTTGACCGCCAAGTTAGCGTCGATGTACCGGATATCAAAGGCCGTTTGGAAATTCTGGAAGTTCACGCGCGCAACAAGAAGCTGTCTGCGGAGATTTCTTTGGATGCCATCGCCCGCCGCACTCCTGGTTTTACCGGCGCGGATTTGGCTAACTTGCTCAACGAAGCTGCTATTTTAACAGCGAGACGACGGAAAGAAGCGATTACGATGCTCGAAGTTGACGATGCAGTCGATCGCGTGGTAGCAGGTATGGAAGGCACGCCGCTGGTGGACAGCAAGAGCAAGCGCTTGATTGCTTACCACGAAATCGGCCACGCGATCGTCGGTACTGTGATTCAAGCCCACGATCCCGTGCAAAAAGTTACTTTAGTCCCTCGCGGACAAGCCCGCGGCTTGACTTGGTTCATGCCTAGCGAAGACCAAGGTTTGATTTCTCGATCGCAAATTTTAGCCCGGATTAGCGGTGCTTTGGGCGGCCGCGCAGCCGAAGAAGTAGTTTTCGGCGATGCTGAAGTTACCACCGGTGCCGGCAACGACTTGCAGCAAGTCAGCGGTATGGCACGGCAAATGGTGACTCGCTACGGGATGTCTACCTTGGGCCCGATCGCCCTAGAAGCTCAACAAAGCGAAATTTTCCTCGGCCGGGACTACACGGCGCGATCGGAATATTCCGAAGAAATTGCCTCTCGGATTGACGGACAAGTCCGGGAAATTGTCGATCGTTGTTACGATGACGCGCGCCGAATTATTCGCGAAAATCGCACTGTGGTCGATCGTTTAGTCGATTTGCTGATTGAAAAAGAAACCATCGACGGCGAAGAGTTGCGCCTGATCGTCTCTGAATATACTTTTGTTCCTGAAAAAGAACAATACGTTCCTCAGCTTTAACAAGTTAAAGGTGAATATTCAGGGCGAATAGAATTCGCGACTACACAAACAAAGTCCCAGCAGAGAGGGACTGAAGAAATTCAACCCGCGAAGGCGGGTTTTGTTTGTGTAGCAGCGGTTTCAACCGCCGAGTTGATTTTTGATACAATATTCACGGCGAATAGAATTCGCGACTACACAAACAAAGTCCCAGCAGAGAGGGACTGAAGAAATTCAACCCGCGAAGGCGGGTTTTGTTTGTGTAGCAGCGGTTTCAACCGCCGAGTTGATTTTTGATATCGTGTCTGGTCGATCGACCGCGATAAGATTCGTTTGTAGTGCGGACTTCAGTCCGCGACTTGAGAGCGGACTGAAGTCCGCACTACGAACCTTTTTTGTTATGGTAATCGAACGGACATGATCTGAAATAGCTACCGCAGATCGACGCCAATTAACGCAGATGAATACAAAGATTGCCATACATACAACCAATAATTTGTCAATACTTTTAATAGCTTGTTTGATTTTTATTCCCGTCAATACTTTGAGCGCCCGCGCCGAAAAATTAAGATGTTTTGTAGATATTTGCATCGACCCCAGCAGCGTAGAATTAAGCAAATCGGATATTCCTGGCGCTCCTTCTTATCCCGTCAGAATTATTTTAGGCACTCAACAGTTTGGTAACGAGAAAATGCTGGTGCAGATGGAAGTTAACTGCAATTCGCGAGAGTTTAGAACAGTCAGAATTAGCGAAGATGGCGAAAACTGGTCGAATTTCGATCCGAGATGGACTTTGGTCGATCGCAGCAACTCATATTTGTCTCGGCTGGTAGACTATAGTTGTAAATTGGCGATCGAATAAGCTTAAAATAGGGAGCATCTCACTTTTGCAAAAAGCATTTTTTTACATTACAGTGCGAGCGTCCCCGCTCGCGAGTATATAACACTCGCGAGCGGGGATGCGCGCACTACAAATGCCAAACTGAGATGCTCCCCTAAAATATCGATCGAGAGCGAGAATCTCAGTTTTACAAAAAGCATTTTTTTTATTATAGTGCGAGCGTCCCCGCTCGCGAGTCTTGTACCGCTCGCGAGCGGGGACGCTCACACTACAAATGCTTGGACGCTTGATGCTCCCTCTCCATACTGAGAATTCAATCTAAAATCTAAAATCTAAAATCGGATGACTCACCCCAGCGAATACCGGCAAAGACGCGAACATTTAATGGCAAAAATTGGCAGCGGAACCGCGATATTTCGCAGCGCCCCCGCAGCAGTCATGCACAACGATGTTGAATACAGCTACCGACAAGATAGCGATTTTTTATACTTAACCGGTTTCAACGAAGCCCAGGCCGTAGCAGTGCGAGCGCCGCATCACGAAGAACACAAATTTCTCCTATTCGTGCAGCCAAAAGACTTGGAAAAAGAAACTTGGCACGGTTATCGCGCTGGAGTTGAAGGCGCTAAGGAGTTGTACGGCGCTGATGAAGCGTTTCCCATCGCCGAACTGGCCGAAAAATTGCCAAAATATCTAGAAAAGGCCGATCGCATATATTATCACTTCGGGGGCGATCGCAATTTCGACCAAACAATCCTCAATCACTGGCAAAGCTTGATTGCAACCTACCCAAAACGCGGTACAGGCCCCACAGCAATCGAAGATTCCAACATCATTTTACACCCGATGCGGCTGGTGAAAAGCGAAACAGAATTAGCATCAATGCGAAAAGCCGCTAATATCTCAGTTATCGCCCACAACCGCGCCCAAGAATTCGCTAAACCGGGCAGATACGAATACGAAATTCAAGCAGAAATCGAACATATTTTTGGCATGAACGGCGGCACTTCCGCTTATCCTTCCATTGTCGCCTCCGGTAACAATGCTTGCGTCCTCCACTACATCGAAAACAACCGCCAAATACAGGAAAACGATTTACTGCTAATAGATGCCGGTTGTGCTTGCAACTACTACAACGCCGATATTACTCGCACCTTTCCCATTAGCGGCAAATTCACAGCCGAACAACAGACTATTTACGACTTAGTTTTGCAAGCACAATTGCAGGCAATCAGTCAAGTATATCCGGGAAATCCTTACAGCAAAATTCACGAAACAGCAGTGCGCGTTTTGGTGGAAGGTTTAATGGATTTAAAACTTTTGGTCGGCGACATTGAAGAGATAATTAAAGAAGAGAAATACAAGCCGTTTTATATGCACCGCACCGGGCATTGGCTGGGATTGGACGTACACGATGCCGGCGTTTATCAGTACGGCGAAAATTCGCAAGTTTTGCAGGCGGGACAAGTGCTGACTGTGGAACCGGGGATTTATATTTCTCCTTATATTAAACCCGTAGAAGGACAGCCGGAAATTCCTGAAAAATGGCGCGGTATTGGTGTGAGAATTGAAGATGATGTCTTGGTGACAGTTGACAATCACGAAGTATTAACAGCGGGAGTTCCTAAATAAAAGAAGTTCGGCAACGGATTCGCTCCACGGATTTAGCGGATGTAACGGATAGAAGGAAGTTCGGCGGGTGCATCTGGTGTTTTGCATTTGTAGTGCGAGCGTCCTCGCTCGCGTGCTGTGTAAAGCACGCGAGCGGGGACGCTCGCACTGTAAAAAACATCCTTTTTGCGATGCAGGAGATGCTCCCAGTTCGGCAACGGATTCGCTCCACGGATTTAGCGGATGTAATACCATTTTTATAAAGATGTGCTATTGATCAAGTCTTAGCCCCCCCGAACTCGCGGGGGGGTTGGGGGGGGGGTAATATCTAGCGCTACTTTATGAAATTGGTATTAGTCCTGTTAATGTTAGGCTGGACAAAATTAAAGTCCGCAACTGCAAAACAAGATCGATTATGTGTATTGATCCTACAGAAATCGTCAAACCTAGCTATCCCGTAGGGAATCAACCTCTCGAAACCTGCGAAGCATTAGTAGTAGAGCAAAGCGCAAAAATTCGGCAACTCGAAGAACATTTGCAACAGCAGAGAGAATTGTGCGAGAAATTAGCAGCACAACTTAAAGTATTGGAAAATTCCAACTCTGCTGGTTGTGTAACTGAATTGGATCTCGCCGACGATCGCACTGAGTTAATCGCATCTCTGGAAAAAAGCCAGGAAATGTACCGAACTCTGATCAAACATTATCCGAATGGCTCGGTGTTTTTGTTCGATCGCGATTTGCGCTATACTCTCGTTGACGGTCAAGGTTTGGCA
>JBBSNU010000410.1:0-5202 GCA_038260455.1 Chroococcales cyanobacterium
ATGTCTGCGTCAACTTAGGATTGTTGAAAGCCGGAAAAAGTGACGAATTTCACCGGGAATTGGCCGAAATTTGCGAAGAAACTGGACTAACTATCAAAGCGATTATCGAATGCTCGATGCTTTCCGATGCGGAAAAGCAATTAGCGGCTGAGCTTTGCATGGAAGCGGGTGCGGCTTACATTAAAACGAACACCGGCTTTTTTGGCGCGGCGACAGTTGAAGACGTGCGGTTGCTGAAGGAAATTACTAAGGGAAGGGTTGGTATTAAAGCCGCCGGAGGAATTCGGACTCACGAACAAGCTATAGATTTGATCGTGGCTGGTGCAACTCGTTTGGGGACTTCTCGTGGCCCGGAATTGATCCGCCAGCGCGATCATTTAGATAATCGTTGACTGTTGACTGTTGACTGTTGACTGTTGACTGTTGACTGTTAACTGTTGACTGTTGACTGTTGACTGTTGACTGTTAACTGTTGGCTGTTGACTGTTGGCTGTTGGCTGTTGGCTGTTGACTGTTGACTGTTGAGTTTTGGCTGTTGACTGTTGATTTGTATTTATTGGTGATTAATTGTTTAAAGGAGTTAATATGGAGAACTTCCAACAGCTACAAGTATATCAATTAGCCGAAAAAATATCAAATCAAATATGGTTTATTGTTAAAGAATGGGACTACTTTACGAAGGATACGATGGGCAAACAAATCGTCAGATCGGCTGATAGTGTTGGTGCTAATATTGCAGAAGGACATGGACGCCATAGCTATCAGGATAATCAGCGTTTTGTGAAAATTGCACGAGGTTCATTAAACGAAACAAGGCACTGGTTAAGACTTGCCTATGCTCGTAATCTTTTAACTCAAGAACAGAGCGATCGATTGCATCCGTTATTGAATGAACTTTCACCAAAACTTAATGCCTATCTTAACTCACTAAAACAAAAAGCCAACAGCCAACAGCCAACAGCCAACCGTCAACAGCCAACAGCCAACAGCCAACCGTCAACAGTCAACCGTCAACAGCCAACAGTCAACCGTCAACTAACAAATGACTCGAACTTACAAAGCAACTGGAATCAATCTCAAGAGTGGGCCGATCGGCGAATCCGATCGCCTGCTGACAGTTTTGACACGGGAATTCGGCTTAATTAAAGCCGTAGCGCCCGGTGTTCGCAAACAGCGATCGAGCATTGGCGGTAGAAGCGAGTTATTTGTCGTCAACGAATTGCTAATTGCCAAAGGCCGATCGCTCGACAAAATTACCCAAGCCTCCACCGTCGAATCCTATCCGGGTTTGAGCCGCAACTTGGGAAAACTCGCAGCCGCGCAATATCTGGCCGAATTGGCGATCGCCAGCGCCCTTTCCGACGAGCCCCAAGAAGACCTCTTCTTTTTGCTGGGGGAACACTTGAGCCGTTTGGAGCGTTTGTCCGATCGCACAGAAATCGAATCCGCCGCCGTGCTCATCGCCCACCTCGCCCAGGGCATTTTTCACTTGCTCGCCCTAGCAGGCCTCGCGCCCCAAGTCCAAGTCTGCGGTGCCACCAGACAACCGATCGCCCCAAATTTCAGCGATCCGAACTGGCAAACCGGCTTTAGTATACCCTCTGGGGGAACCTTTAGCTTGCCAGAACTAGCTAACTTAGAAGCTGAACTATCTGAAATTGGCAGCTCCTACAGAGCCGCTTCCCGTTCCCGGCCAACGAGCGACAGCAAACACTTGACAAATTTCCATATAAATGCTAAGGAATTAGCAGCGTTGCAACAGTTGGGTAGTGCAGAACTAGAAGAGGGGATTGCCGATCGCGCAGCTTGGATGTCAGTAGAAAATATTTTGCGACAGTATGCCCAGTATCATTTAGGTTGCACGATTCGATCGGGAAGCTCGATCGACACTTACTTAGAGAATTTTGAGTTTTAAATTTTCGGTTAAATAGGTGAACGGGCGATCGTACAGCACCCCTAGCCGGCGGGATATCCGAACCTGTCGGCAATATCAGATAAAGTTTCAACATTCTTGCAACATTAGATAATAGATAAAGTTACGAATTATTAAACTTAGGGGCTAAAAACCTCAATTTGAACTTCACATCCCCCACCCTGAACCACCCCCAGCGAGCCACCCCCCAATCCTATGATGCGACTGTCCGATTCTGATTTGAGAATATCTGTTTTAGCTGCGACCAACCACAAGATGGAAGAACGAGAAAATTTTCCAGATTTTCAATCTGAACCAGTTTTGCCCGATCGACAATGGAGCAACGCCCAACACCCAGAAATGGATAAATATCCGACAAATCCAGAAACAGACGCGAGCACAAGTAACGGCGAACCAGCCGCAGCAATCCCCCCGCCGCCAACAGCAGAGCCAGCAGAAATATCCGAAACAGTTACCGAAACTCCCGAAAAAGACACAGGATTTTTGCCAGTTATCAAAAACCGCAATTTTCTAGCACTGTGGGGCGGACAAATATTCTCCCAACTAGCAGATAAAGTTTATCTCGTACTGACGATCGCCCTCGTAGCCAGCCGGTTTCAAGCGCCAGATCAAAGCATCAGCAGATGGGTATCAGCAATCATGATCGCCTTTACCATACCCGCAGTGCTGTTCGGTGCCGCCGCGGGCGTGTATGTCGATCGTTGGCCGAAAAAAGCCGTACTCGTAGCCACAAACCTGCTGCGGGGAGGCTTCGTATTAGCATTACCCCTGCTGCTGTGGCTCTCAGACGGTTTTGAAATCGGTAAACTACCCCTGGGATTCTGCTTGCTGCTGCTAGTAACATTCCTAGTTTCGACCCTAACTCAATTTTTCGCCCCAGCAGAACAGTCAGTGATTCCGCTAATTGTGGAACGCCGGCACCTGCTATTGGCAAACTCCCTCTACACCACCACCATGATGGGTTCGGTGATTATTGGCTTTGCCGTCGGAGAACCCTTACTAGCTTTGGCAGACACCCTATTCACCAACCTCGGCGGCGGACTCGGCATCGGCAAAGAAATAGTAGTAGGCGGAAGTTACGCCTTCGCCGGAGTGCTGTTGCTGTTGATGAAAACAGGCGAAAAAAACGAATCCGAACACGAACCACCGCATCCCCTAGCAGACTTAAAAGACGGCCTGCGTTACATCAACGATCAACCGAAAGTCCGCAATGCTTTAATTCAACTAATTATTCTATTTTCCATTTTTGCGGCCTTGGCAGTTCTAGCGGTGCGGCTGGCAGAAATGCTGCCCGGTATGAAAGCGTCGCAATTTGGCTTTTTGCTGGCTGCGGTGGGCGTGGGGATGGCTGTTGGGGCGACAACTGTCGGCTATCTCGGTCACAAATTTTCTCATTCTCAACTGAGTTTAATCGGATCGGTTGGGATGGCACTTGCTTTGCTGGGCCTTTCTGCATTTACACACCATTTGTGGATCTCGGTGCTTTTTATTACCCTGTTGGGTTTATTTGCCTCATTGGTAGGAGTGCCGATGCAGACGACAATTCAATCAGAAACCCCAGAAGAAATGCGGGGAAAAGTCTTCGGGCTGCAAAATAATGCCACTAATATCGCTTTGAGTTTACCATTAGCTTTGGCCGGAGTAGCGGAAACATTTCTGGGTTTGCCTGCTGTGTTTTTGGCTTTGGCAGGATTGGCGATCGCAGGTGGTGTCTTAACCTGGTATATTTCCCGTAGTAAGATCACAGTCGATCGACTCCAATAAAATAAGTAAATCCACCTAATTAAACGTAAGATACAGATGGCAATAAAGCTTGCTATATAAGCACTCTTCCTTCTTCCTTCTTCCTTCTTCCTTCTTCCTTCTGCTTAACAAACTCTGATTTACTTGAATGCACATAGCTTGGCTAGGAAAAAAATCACCTTTTTGCGGTAACGTCACTTACTCCAGGGAAGTCACCAACGCACTGTTAGACCGGGGATACCAGGTAAGTTTCCTGCACTTTGCCCAAGAAGCCGGCCCGCTGGACAGGAACAATACGGCATGGAGCATGGCAAATGGGAAATGGGGATCTTCCATTGCTCAAACTTCATTTACCAATTCGCTCTCGCCGGCGAGTTGCAACGAAGTTTCTTTACCCTGTCACTACAAATCGCAAATTTATACGATTCCGACTCTCAAATCCCGCACCGTGTTGATGAAGTCTTTGCGGCGACTGAAACCGGATGTTGTTCACGCTTCCCTGACGCTTTCGCCTCTGGACTTTCTGCTGCCGGAAATTTGTCAAGAATTGAATTTGCCTTTGGTGGCGACTTTTCACCCGCCGTTCGATCGCAAATTGCGGAATTTGACATCGGGAACCCAACACCTGATGTATCAACTCTACGCTCCGTTTTTGGCTCACTACGACTCGACGATCGTATTTTCTTACATTCAGCGGGAGATTTTGATGAAGTTGGGAGTACCGCAAGAACGGGTAGCCGTGATTCCCAACGGAGTAGACGCGACGAAGTATTCTCCGGGGCCTTCGGGGTTGAAGTCGGAGTTAAAGGCCGATCGACTTTTTGTCTACCAAGGCCGGATTGCGCCGGAGAAAAATGTCGAGGCTCTGTTGAAGGCTTGGAAAGAGTGCAATTTTGGGCCTGGTAACGTATTGGCCATCGTGGGCGACGGGCCCCTAGCCGCGTCGCTGCAACTGTCCTACGGCGAAGAGGAGGGCATTGTGTGGCTCGGATTTGTCGCTGAGGAGGAGCGCCGGATCGAAATTCTGCGGGGTGCAGATGTATTTATTTTGCCTTCTTTGGTGGAGGGACTGTCGCTGTCGCTGCTGGAAGCGATGGCCTGCGGTTTAGCTTGTTTGGCAACGGATGCCGGTGCTGATGGTGAGGCTTTGGAGGAAGGCGCGGGGATAGTTTTGAACACTCAGCGGGTGCGGAGTCAGTTACAAACTTTGCTGCCGCTGTTTTGCGATCATCCTGAGTTTGGAATGCTGCTTGGCCAAAAAGCACGGCAACGGGCGATCGAGCGGTACACTCTCAGTCAGAATATTACTGAGCTCGAAAAGCTGTACTCAGAGGTTTTGCAGAAGCAGCGCGTGCCTCTGCGGGGCTTGGCATAGCGGAAGGAAGAAGGAAGAAGGAAGAAGGAAGAAGGGGGAAGGAAAGAGTGCCGTGTGGTGCGTAGTGGGGACGTTAGTCCGCTATGCGGCTGCGGCCTAAAATGCCCACGACGCACCGGCGATCTTGGTCTTACTCGTGTTCGCGTTATTG
>JBBSNU010000411.1:0-5178 GCA_038260455.1 Chroococcales cyanobacterium
AATGAACACGTAACAGCCGTGAGGCTCCCAAAGCTTTATGTCCCCAGCTTCAAGACGCAACAAGAGGCGCCAGCTTCTGGAACTGTACGGAAACCGCTGCCACTGGTGCAAAAAGTCTATGCAGAAATCGGAAAGAACTATTGAACACTTACAGCCTAAAAGCTTGGGCGGGTCTAACGCACTCCCTAACCTGCGTTTAGCTTGCTTCACTTGCAATAACTCGCGCGGTAACAGTCTTTTTCCTCCCCGCACCGCCCGCGAATCAGCCCGCACCCAGAGATAAGTCACTTGCCGTTTATTAATTTTTAACTCTCTTAACACAGGTTATCGATCGACTAATGAGACAATACAGAGCAGACTAACTCGCTCTTGAAAAAAGTGGCATGGACGATCGAGATGAACGGTTAAGCACTTTAATCGCACAGGTGTGCCAAAACCCAGCCAAAAGCCGAAAATGGCGAACAGCCATGAATCAGCTATTGCGGGAAATTCAGCAACTACCAAAACTTAAAAAATCAACTCATCCAAATTATCCAGAAGCCTTAAACCTTACTTTAGAATGGGTCAGCGACGAGATTGCTAATTTTGAGCCGCGCCCGCCTTCTGTTTCAAAAAGTTTGGTTAACTGGATTAACGGCACTTTGCGTTGGCGAATTAAAGATTTTTATTCTCCTGACAAAAAGGCTGCAATTAGTTTAGATGCTCCGATTGCGGTGGATGCTGGGGCAACAACTCGGCTCGAACAGTTACCTGATTTTACGCTCAGTGGATTGGATGGCATGATTGAAAGCGATCAGAAAGAAACCATTCAGCGCATTGGTCTCGAACTCGAACTTTACATCGAGCAAGATCCCGAAGCAAATCTCAGAAATAGCTATCCTCGTTCTTACCCAGAGTGCAACTGTCAATTCCTCAGCTTGAGAAGAGTGTTAAAAGACCCTCCTGACAAGTTTCAAGACTTAGCAGAAGAGTTAAAAGTTAAGTACACAACCCTCAATTCTCATTGGAAGAGAAAATGTGAACCACTACTGCAAGAAATAGCTAGCAATTTAGGATATGGACAGGAGCAGCAACCATGAATACCGCAGAATTACCTCTGTTAACAGTACCGATCGAGTTAAAAGCGCACGAAAGGGCGCGGCAGCTTGCTGCTGTTCAAAGTACAGTCCAAAAAGGAAAACGAGTTTACTTGAATGCGCTAGCAGTTTACGCTGTTCACAGCTATTTAAAATGGCTGCAGATTGAAACTGATTTGAATGTTTGCGATAGCTTCAATCCCGTAAAAACGGCACTAGCTAATGTCGCTGATTTGGTAATTATAGGTACTGGTTCCCTAGAATGTCGCCCAGTTTTACCTGGTGAAATAACCATCTCTTTACCCGAAGAAGTAATAGAAAATAGGATTGGATATGTGGGAGTACAATTTAGCGATCGCCTGGACTCCGTGCAGTTATTGGGATTTTCCCCAAACTTAGATAGCTCAAATGCACCGCAACAGTTAGCGGTAGCAGAATTAATGCCGATCGACAATTTAATCGAACAGATTACTCGTTTACAATCCGCGATCGCCTTCTTAGAAACTGACGATCCAGTAGCAGTACAGGTGCGAGCTCAGATAGAAACTCAATCGCGCAGCAATATTATTGCCCAATTGGAGCGCATTTACCGAACTTGCGAGGAGTACGAGTGGCGGTACGCTGCGGGAGAAGTGTTAGCCGGTAGCCCCGCAGGAGGAGAGTTGACTCGTGAAAGCGCCGACAGCGCCGACAGCGCCGACACTGATTTACAGGATTTAGCCGAAGATTTGCTGGAGAAGTTAGCAGGAATCTGGAGAGATGCTGCGTAATTTTGCGACGGATCGCTGATGTGTATATGTAGTCTCCCCTTCGTAACCTGTAAAGAATATGGCAAAAGGATTCGGCCCGAAGAAAACTCCCCAAGCGACAAAACGCCAGACAGCTTATTTCAAGCTAATTCAAGCGCTCCTCGAATGTCCTCGCGGTAAGGAACTGAAGATTTTAAGGAAGCACCCGCAGTTGGTTGATGTTGGTTTGCTGGAAATGATGGAAATGGTCGCTACAATTTTGGTAGGACAGAGGGAGATTTCTCGTGCTCAATTTTTAATTGATTTGGCTGATTTTTTAACTAAAAACCGGGAAAAATTAAACCTGGAAACATTCAGGAATTTTTACACAGGAAGCGATGGCTCACCAATAACAGGCACTTTTGTTAAAGCTCCGGCTTTCTTGTGGGAATTATTGCGGACAATTCTGCTAAACCCAAGTGACCGACAAACTGTTTACTTGATATTAGCAACTAACTCAGACGAACTGAATGAAGATTTTTTGCTGCAATTCTGTCTATGGATAGATTACACACTCCTGAAGTGCGAGCCAAAAATAAAAAAAGGAATTGCGTTACCTATTGTATTTCTCTGCGAGATCCTCTGGCTATTTCCACTGGGCAATAGGGCAATTAATTTGGAAGTTGCGATCGCAGGTTTAGAAGGATCTGCCAAAATTTTAACTCGTGAGATTTTACCAGAAATGTGGGCGCAAATCCAATTTGATTTAGCCCCTGCTTACCGGAATCGGATTTGGGGCGATCGCTCCAAAAACCTTGAAAAAGCCCTAACCGCTTGTACTAATGCTTTGCAAATTTTCACTCGCGATACTTCTCCTCAAGAATGGGCGATGGTGCAAAATAACCTGGGTCTTGTTTACAGTGACAGAATCGTCGGGGATGAATCTGAGAATTTAGAAAAGGCGATCGCCTGTTATGAAGGAGCCTTGCAAGTTGTTAGTCGTGATCGAGAACCCGAACGTTGGGGAACGCTGCAAAATAACCTCGCACTTGCTTACACTCGCCGAGTTGAAGACGAGCGAGCACAGAATTTTGAGAAAGCGATCGCTTGTTATCAAGTTGCCTTAAAAGTTCGTACTGATTCTGATTGGGCTAGTAGCCAATTTCACCTCGGTCTTGCCTATAGCGAAAGGATTTTAGGGGACAAAATCCAGAACCAGGAACGGGCGATCGCTGCTTATCAAGCCGCATTACAAATTTATACCCCCGAAACCTATCCAGAAAGATGGGCTAAAACCCAGTTAGATTTGGGTTTTGCTTACCGCAAATTGGCACAAATTGCTAATGCTTTAACCTGTTTTCAAGCGGCCTTAAAAATCTTTACACCTGCTTCATTCCCTAGAGAGTGCATCGAAACCGGACTTGAGTTGGGAAAGGTAGCATTTACTACTGGCAAAAAGGCAGAAGCTTTTGAAGGTTTTGAGATTGTAATTGAAGCTGTAGAGATGCTCAGCCGCTGGGGTGATTCTGAATCTTTACATCAAGAAATTCCCAAAAAACTTTTTGCTTACACACAAATAGTAGGGCTTTGCCTGAACTTTGGAGAACTAGAAAAAGCTAGAGAATATGCTGAACGCTCAAGTCTTCCTGTTATTTTAAGCTTATTAGAAAATGTTAAAATCCAGCAAACAACTTCTATTTCATTATTTCTTACTAAAGTCTTAGAAAACGTTGCCAAAAGCAAAAATAATCCGCAAGCTTTGTACCAGCTTCTCGAAGCAAACCTAGATAAACTAGACAACAGTTTTGTAGAACGATTAAGTCTAATAAAGTTTGATATATCTCAACTAGGGCCAGGGGAAGCAATCAATTTAGCGGCAAGTGTTCTCAACTTTAGCAGTCTGATTGAAGATTTCCCCAAAGGCAATGCAGAAAACAACCGGAAGATTGCTAAAACAGGCTACGAAGTTGCTGCTACTGTTTTTACCGAAGAAGACTTTCCCGAACAATGGAATTTTATTCAAGATAAAATCTGCCCTAATTTACCATTTGAATTGTTGCAACTTATTTCGGAAAGTCAAGGTAAAATTCGAGTTGATACTTTACTTGAACACGATCGAGATAAAATTGAGAAGTATTTTGTTAAAACAGCGCAAAAACTTATATCGTTGACAGCTAACCCAGAACCCATAGACGAAATTTTTATCAAGTGGGTACAGAAAATATTTCTTGATGCTAACCCAGAGCAACTTGACGAAATTTTTGTTGACGAGATGCCAGATGAAGACGATGCTATGCTATCCGAAGTTCCCCCTGAAAAAAGAAAAGAAATTGCTTCGGGTATTTGGGTTTTAAGCTGGCGCATAAGCGAATTCAAAAAAGGTAATGAGGCTAATAATTTAGAAATTGCGATCGCAGGTTACAAAATTGCTGCCACAGCCTTAACCCGCGAATCTACTCCTGAAGAGTGGGCGCTTTGTCAGATGCTTCTCGGCATGGCTTATCGTCGCCGTTTTAAGGGCGATCGCGCCGAAAATCAAGAACAAGCGATCGCCTGCTGTCAAGATGCCCTACAAGTATATACCCGCGAAGCTTCTCCGATACAATGGGCAACGATTCAAAATACATTATCTCTTGTCTATGACAACCGAATTTTGGGAGATCAGTTAGAGAATGCAGAATTGGCGATCGCTGCAGGCGTTGCTGCAATGGAAGTTCGCACCCGCGAAGCAATGCCTGAAGAATGGGCTGAAGTCCAAAACAATCTGGGTATTATTTACTGCGATCGCATCTGCGGCGACAAGGCGGAAAACTTGGAACAAGCGATCGCCTGTTATCAAAATGCCCTGTTATTCCGCACCCGCGAAGGTTTCCCGGAATTGTGGGCACAAACTCAAATGAATCTGGCCTCTGCCTACCGCCACCGACTTCATGGCGATCCGGTAGAAAATGTTGAAAAGGCGATCGCAGTTAACCTCGAAGCATTGCAAGTTTACACTCAAGACGCTTTTCCGGCAGATTGGGCCGGAGTGCAAATGAATTTGGCTAATGCTTATTTGTATCGACTTAAGGGCGATCCAAACGAAAATTTGGAAATGGCTATCGCAGCCCATAAAGCTGCTTTACAAATCTTTAACCAGGAGGATTTTCCTAGAGAGTGGGCTATGGCTCAAATGAATCTAGGCAGTTGCTACAACCTCGATCGAAATGAAGAGGCGATCGCCTGTTATCGAGCGGCAATGGCCGTTTTCACACCAACTGCTTTCCCATTTGAATGCCTGAAGGTTGGAGAAATGCTGGGAAACAGAGCATTTGTAGTTGCAAATTGGCAGTTAGCCATTGAGGGATACGGTATGGCTATTGAAGCTGTAGAAA
>JBBSNU010000412.1:0-5159 GCA_038260455.1 Chroococcales cyanobacterium
AACGGAAGTCGATACAAGTAATTACCAAGGAAAATCAGCTTCTTTTAATAGTTGTTGAAATGGAAAAGGAGGAAATTCTGCAATGGATAAATTAGAAGTTTATCGCAAGACAATTAAAAAAATATTGACTGGATATTATGAAATGACGGTCAAAGGGGCGATCGCACTAGATGAATTAGAGCCAGAGGATCGTCTAGCATTTGACGACGAACGAGATCAATATCTATGGTTTCGTTCGGGCTGGGATGGCAAAAAACGGCTCTGCCATATTACCATGTATCTTCGCATTAAAAATGACAAAATTTGGGTGGAAGAAGATTGGACGGATTTGTGCGTAGTTGACGATTTACTCGCAGCAGGAATTTCTAAGGGCGATATTGTTTTGGGGTTTCATCATCCTAGCAAGAGAGCTTTGACAGAATTTGCCACTGTTTGATGACAGACAAAAGTTTAGAAAATCATGTCATACCAAATCCTAGAAGACACGGCGGTTGAAATACCTTATTTTATTGAGTCCGCGTCGGCGGACTTCGTTTGTGTAGATGCGGTTTCAACCGCCGTCTTGTCTTTGATGACAGACAAAAGTTTAGAGAATTATTTCATGCCAAATCCTAGAAGACACGGCGGTTGAAACCGCGTCTATACAAACAAAACCCGAGATCAGAGGGGTTGAAGACAGAGGGGTTGCAATTACCTTATTTTCTTGAGTCCGCGTCGGCGGACTTCGTTTGTGTAGATGCGGTTTGAACCGCCGTCTTATCTTATAATTGAAATTAAAGGCTCGTTTCAGACAATCCCTGGGATTAAAATAATACTATGAAATTTACCCTTGATGTAGAAAACAATCCTACAGGCTGGCCAGATCACACTCAGCTACCAGAATCCGACGGTACTTTTGTGAAAAATTTTCAAGAACATCCCCAAAGCATTCTGTTAACGGATTCCATTACTTCCATTCTCGAAAGAATTCATCCAGATGCGAACTACTGTATCGGTCAAGATAGCGGCATTTATTGGCGATTAACTGAGCCGCTAGAACGGGGCGCGGAAGCACCGGACTGGTTTTATGTGCCCAATGTGCCGCCAACGCTTGACGGTCAATCGCGCCGTTCTTATGTGATGTGGCAAGAATTTGTATCACCGTTGATTGTGTTAGAGTTTGTATCGGGAAATGGGGCGGAAGAACGGGACAGAACGCCTTTATTGCGAACTGGTCAACAGGAAACTAAGCCTGGTAAATTCTGGATTTATGAAAATGTGATTCATGCGGGATTTTATGCTATTTATGAAGTAAGTAAGGCGAGTGTTGAAGTTTATGCTCTGATGGAAAATAGCTACCGATTGGTTGCTGCAAATGAGCGAGGTCATTATCCGATCGCACCGTTGGGAGTGGAATTGGGAATTTGGCAGGGAAGGTATCAAAATATGGAGTTACCTTGGTTGCGCTGGTGGGATAGTGAAGGGAATTTGCTGTTGGCGGGCTCTGAAAGGGCCGATGTAGCACAGCAAAGGGCTGATGTAGCACAGCAAAGGGCTAATGTAGAACAGCAAAGGGCCGATCGCGCCCAACAAGAATTAGAGCAGTTGCGGGCTCAATTGCGATCGGCTGGAATTGAACCGGAGTTGTGAGGGGAATCTTGACGGAAATTTTCAAATTCCGCCCATTTCCGATCGCCAATATTTTATGAGTCAGTGCGGTTAGTAATAATAATGCCGCAGACGATCGCCAATGTACTAAAAATATGCACCAACGAAATCGCTTCGCCTAGAAACAGCCACGCAGCAATACCGCTAAACACTGGAATCAGGTAATAGATTAAGGCTGTGCGGTTCGGGCCGATTAGGGCGATCGCCTGATTCCATGCCAGAAACGCCACCACCGATGACAGAACCCCCACATAAAGTAACGCTAGGGCGATCGAAGGATTGAACACCACAGGGTGATAAATCCAACATTCCAGCGCATAGAAGGGCGATAAAAACAACAGCCCCAAGCTAAAAGTGGATAAAGTGAAAGTTGTCATCCGCAGGTTGGGCGGCTTGCGCTTTACCAGCATCGTGTAGCCAGCAAAGATGATAGATGCTAACAGCATATACAAATCGCCGATCGCAAACGAAATGCTCAGCAACCTCTCTAACGAACCTTCCGCGATTAACAGTACAACACCGCTGACTGCTATCGCAATACCGACAGCGCGCGTTAACGAGATAGTTTCTCCGTAAAAGATACGAGACATAAGTACAATAAAAACTGGGGAAGAAGTCGCAATTAACGCCATATTCACGGCTAAAGTTGTGTGGCCGGCAACGTAGATTAGAGTATTAAAAGTAGTCACGCCGGAAAGCGCCGATACAGTCAAGTAAGGGAGATATTTTTTAATCAATTTCCAGTCAGCAACTGCCGCCCGCACCGTGAATGGAGCCAAAGTTGCCACAGCAATCGCCCATCGCCAAAAAGCTAAACCTATCGGCAAAATATCCTGATTTAAAGCTCTAGCAACGATGAAGTTACCAGCCCAAATAATCGTCGCAACTACTGCCAGAAAATAACCCATTGACATTTTATTGTTCATTTAGCTGTGTAGATTTTTCTGAGGTGCTTTAGCAAATTTCATTTGAATCCAGCTAAATAGGGGAATTAGATATAAATAAAAGGCATAAGGGATAAAATCTGAATTGACACTCAAGATGGTTGCAGGCACTAATCCGGCGATATTCCAAGGAATTAATGGAGAAATTACAACAGCGGTATTTTCCAAGTCTACAGCAAGTTGATAATCATCGAATCCCTCTTTTCGGTATTTTTCTTCTACTAGCTGATGAGTCAGGAGGATGGCGATAGTTTGGGTGCAGCCAAAGGCGGCTGATAAAATGCCAATGATTGTTGTTACCAAAAATAAATTGCCTCTCGATCGAGCTTTGTTTAGATACACTTCAATAAATTCTAGCGTTCTCGTTCCCGCAAAAATGCCTGCAAATGCTGTCGATACAATCACAACTGTTGAAACTTTGACCATCGACAAAATTCCTCCTCCCGCCACAATATCTTTTAAACTAGAAGTTGATTCTAACTTGAATCCGGCGATCGCGAATTGCAGAATGTCGAGCGGCGAATAACCTTGCACGAAAATGGCGATCGCACTTCCGGTAATTAGACTAACAGTCATGGCAATTTTGACTTCAACTCGCAAAACACAAAGAATTAAAATTGTCAAGGCTGGCAGCCAAGTTATCCAGTTAAGATTGAAGGCTTTGCTAATTTCAAAAGCCAGGTTATTGCCAGCAACTTCTACGGGATTTGCTAAGGATAAAATTAAATACAAGATGCTGGAAACTATCAGCGGATAAAAAGCTGTTACCGCCATATTTTTGAGGTTCGTATAAATGTCTGTGCGGGTAATGGCGGCAATCAAATTAGCGCTAGAAGACATCGGAGAACACCGATCGCCAAAATAAGCTCCCGCAATAATTGCCCCCGCGATCGTATTGGGATTGACACCGCTGCCCTTGGCTGCGATCGTTAAAGCAAGGCCGATCGTGCTCACAGTGCCAAAGGAAGTTCCCAGCAGCACAGAAACCGTGCTAGTTAAGATAAACGCCCAAAATATAAAATACTGAGGGCTAATTAATTTAATTCCCCAATATACGAGAACCGGAACCGTCCCCGCAGCCATCCAGACGGCCATGACTGCCCCGATTAACAGTAAAATACCGATTACTGAAAAAGATTTTTGACTTCCAGCCACAGCCATTTTAATTAAGCTGTTTATATGAAATCCTCTTCTCAACAAAATGGCAATAAAAATTGCCATAGAAGCTAGCAACGGATAAAGTACAAAATAACCTTTAATCGCACTAAATAAAAGTAAAACACATGAAATAATAACAAAAAATAGCAAATCCATTATTGATGGGCTTTCATGTATTCTCGCAGTAAGGTATTGATCTGGGTTTGATAACCACGACCTTGAGATTTAAACCACTCCAAAACATCACTGTCAATGCGTAAGGTAACTTGAGCTTTAGTCTTAGGGTTGGGCAAGCCTCGCTGAACTACGGCTTTAGCAAACATTTCAGGCGTAATTTCAGGGCAATCAGATAAATCAATATCTTCATCAGTCATGGCATCTAGGCGTTGCCAGTCAGTTTGAGATTTGCTCGAAGTAAATTCGTTGTTCATATTTAGTTGCTTTTCTAGCAGAAATAATGCGGGTACATTCCTCTCGTTCTGTATGGACGATAGCGACTACTCGCCCTTGCAACAAACCAAAAGTCACAAACCTTTGCTCTCCATAACTGAATCGTTCATCCTCAACTGTTACGATTTCTCAATCAAAAACTAATGGAACGTCGATAAAGTCAATTCCATGTTTGCTAAGGTTGGTAAGACGTTTAGTCTCATCCCACTCAAATTCCATACCTTGATTGTCACTAGATATTGTAACTACAATTTGTCGTTACAGCCACTTACTTTAACACATCTTTGGATTGTTCAGGTAAAGCCGATCGCCCACTTCGCCCCCTTCGCCCCCAATCATCCCAAACATCCCAACACCGCCGTTACCCGACATCGCACTCTATTAAAACAAAACGCTAAAATAGTAGATCCTACAATTTGGGAGTTAATATTTGACACTTGCACCTACGCGCGAAAACGTCCTAGCTTGGCTCTCACACCGCGTTCCTGCCGCCCGCATCACACATATCCTCGGAGTCGAACAAACAGCAGGAGACTTGGCCCGCCATTACGGCCTCGACGAAGCAAAAGCTCGATCGGCAGGACTGCTGCACGATTTGGCAAAATACTTTAAACCCCAACTGCTGCTGCTTATGGCTCAGAAGGAAGGTTTAGAGTTAGACTCAGTGTTGGAAGCACACCCGCATTTGCTGCACGCAGACGCCAGCGCGATCGTCGCTAGAGACGAATTCGGGGTGGTCGATCGAGAAATTTTGGACGCAATCGCCAATCACACCCTCGGCCGACCAAACATGAGCCAGCTAAGTTGCACTGTATTTATAGCAGATACTATAGAGCCGAGCCGCGGCAACACAGCCGAACTAAAATCACTGCGCGAGACAAGCTGGCAAAATCTTTATGCAGCCGTGTGGCAAACTAGCGATTATTCTCTCAAATATTTGCTAGAAACTCGCTGCTACAT
>JBBSNU010000413.1:0-5157 GCA_038260455.1 Chroococcales cyanobacterium
ATGCGATCGCGCAGGAGTCGCGAGTAAATGTCAAAGGCGCGTTCGCCGCGACCGGATTGTTCTATAACTGTTGGGATCATTGACGCCAGCCTGCCTATTACGTATCTTTTTTTTATTTTAGCGATTTGGGCTCATTTATAGTTAGGGTGCGGTGGCGGGCGATCGGCAAATCTGCAAAATCCTTGAGTTTGAGCGGGGTTGGGCTGTTAATTTGGGGAAAATGTGTCGGGTGTGCGATCGGAAATCCGATCCTGCGGGCGATCGATCTTGAGGAACCGGATATTAATCAAGGTGGTTATGTGGCGATCGTATCATTGCGAGAACTGCGATCGCTCGATCGCGACTGACACTAGGGAAATGGTCGAGAAACTCGTTAAGCGAATCACCAGCTTCGAGATAATCTAGCAAAGTCTTCATCGGGACGCGAGTGCCGATAAATACAGGAGTTCCCCCTAGAATGTCGGGGTCGCTATGAACGATCGGTAGTGTGGGCTTCATAATAACTTACGTATTTTGAATATATCGATTTTAGTCGATCGACCAGCAGTATAAAGACACAGATTATCAATGTGCCAGTTTTGTAGAAATCATCGAAATTAACAGACCTTTGGGTGTAAAATAGATTTCTTGAGCAGTAGTCGGCATATTAAATTCTCCTCTTTTCCTTTCAATTTTAACTTAAACTGTTATCCCGATCGCAATATCGAGCCACAATTCAAATCTTAACCTGCCAACCTCGGCGGTACATTCCATATAAAATCAACCACCAACACAACACCGCCGTCACCTCAAAAGTTAGAGAACCATTGAGCGGCCCTCTTCTGGCACGTCTCGATACTTATAGTTTTTGTACAGTTTCAAACCATGTTTTGTTAGTAACTCCGGCCAACATCCCAAACAACTCCAGTAAATATCTTCTAAAGGTTTTGACGTATCCACACAAGTAAATAATGCCGGCCCCCAAGTGTACTGACAATAGGGGTTTTCTTCTTTTTTAAACTCTGGTTCTTCCTCAGATTTATTTGGGCTATAATCCTGGTATAAAGCCGTCAAATCCGAGCGGATTAATTCGCCAGTTTCTCCATTAACGATATGACATCCCAGCCTACTGATATCTGTTGGGCCAGAAATCACCCCATAAAGTTTTTCTAAATTGTCAATTTCGCCCGATGTCAACACTGATTCATCTTTTTGATTCATAAGACCCTTTTTTGTTGAACTTGCTAACACAAACCATATATTTTAGTGTTTAGCAATTAATACAAGATATCTTAGAATTTTTTAAAAAAATTACTTGCCAAACTTCCATAATTAGGATGGATTGTCTGGCAAGCAAAAATCAAAGAAAAATGTATCTGGAACTACAGACGCGATCGCGATTTGTTGTCGGTTTTTATTCTTTCCCGATCGGACTTCATGCTGATGGGTTGTTCGATTTAAAATGCGGGTAAATTTCCTTCTCAAATAATTCTTGAATTTCTGCTGGCTGCTGTGCAACCAAATCTTTATAATCTTCCTCAACAGGAATATTGTAATCGGCAGTCCGTTTAGCAATTTTTGGTAGCCAAGCTGTGTGTAGCGTAAACCCAAATCGCAATTCAGGATGACCTAACTTACAAATCGGCCCACAGACCAATTTTTTCGCATCAAAAATCCAAATTTCTGACGATTTTTTAAAGTAAATTGTACAGACAATATAGCCATCTGTCGAATCTCCATTTCCCCCTGCACGCGGCACAAATTGCGGGGAGTTTATCATGTATCCTTGGGCTGTATTATCGGCTTCAATTTCTGGCATAAAGACAAAGGCATCAGCTATTTTCATTTCTTGAGTGTCGAGGCGCAATAAACAAGCGGGCTTTCCTTCCTGTCGATCTAAAAGTTTTAGCAAATCCTCATTTGACACCACTCGATATTTATAATCTTTATACAAGTTTAAAATAAATTTTGTTAGCAATTCAGGCCAGAATCCATCCGAATTCCAGTATATATTTTTTATTTTTTCAGCAGTTTTACCAGATGGCAATGTATCGCAATAGGTGTTCAGCGCCATACCCCACGTTAACTTGTCATCTGAAATGACATTTGATTCAACCACTTGTCCACTTTCTACATCAATAACATAACGTCCCAGCCGGCTAATATCTGCCTCACCACTGAGCATTCCATACAAGCGTGACGGTACAGGTGTTTCTGCGCTATCAGCCCAAGAATCAAAAATACGCAGCCACTCCCCCGCATCCGCAGCACAAATATGTCCTATATGGAGCGTTATTTTTCCGTTTGAATCGTCATAATCAGCCGCAAAATGAAAGGCTTCAAGAGGAATTACTACTTGTTTTGCCACAACTTCAACTTCTTGTTTAGAATAAGCCGGTTGCTGTCCTCCTATCAGTCGTTCGCGGCGGACAATGTACACATAAGAATCTGGAGAAAGTGGACGCGATAAAATATCTCTCAGAAATTGTTCTGTTTGTTTTCTGTTGGGAAGTGGGTTATTAAAAGTTTCCGCTATCCCAACACCAAACGCTGTATCCATCAAAATCACATAGTTACGAGTCACAGCTATTTGATGCAGACTTTGGTGGATAACCACCGGCGAACCATCAGGCAAAACTAATTTCCATCGCTCAAAATTGCCGCTACCATTCCAGCGTATTAAATAAACGAAATTTTGCATTTGAATTTTGAAAAGCTTCTCAAAAACTCTAATAATCCCCTTAAAGACCTCCCAAATAATTTTAGTAACCCAATTAACTAAAAACTTAACTACCTTTAGGATATTGAGAAAGCCGGCAATTGATTCTATAATTTTTTTGATTAAACCCGGCAGCTTCTCCGCCTCATAAATAAATGGAATGGTTTGCATGAAATTGCCAATAGACCGGCCATAATTCACCGTAAACATTTCCTTGGTTTCTGCATCAAAAAAAGGATGTGCCGTACTCAAAACCGGCCCAAATGGCATAGATAAAGAAACTTCAGCCCGCCACTCTGCATTAGCACCCACCGGCGTCACAACTTCCAAAGTTTCCGTATCAATTTCATAAGGACGACCGGCATCATAAGTAACTAACAGCCGGTCATTTGTATCTTCAAAGGTTTTAAATTTCACAAATGCCGTGTTTAATTGATTGCGAACTCCCAAGGCTATAGAAAAACGAGTGATTCCGTGATTCTTAAACCCATATTTTTCATATTCGCTACCTGTTTTTGTTGCTTCATCTGCATAATAACAGGGAGTTTTTGCAATTCGTGTCGTGATTTTTGCTTCCTGTTGAGCATTAAAATCAATGCGATAAATCATGCCATCGCCGTTAAAAATTGGAGTTCCATCAGGATACGGTAAACCACCAGAATCAACCGAGCCTGCAGGTGCCACAATAAACACATGACCTTGCAAATCCTCCGGTAATTTTCCCTCAATAATATTTAGCTCAAGCTCGGTTAATTCACACCGACTCGCCACCATTACTGCTTGTGGTACACGCAGAGGATAGTTTTTCGTCATGTCAGAAAAAGAAGGGTTAATTTGAGTATTCATGGCTACCTAAAAACTTGTAGTTGTGTACAGCGTAGGTTGGGTTTAGCGTGTGAAAACCCAACCCAACCCAGAAAATTACCAGAAAAAAAATTCGCAAGAATTGCTAAATTTAAAGATTTTTAATTCCCCTCAAATCGCTTGTAAATTTCATCAAACAACGCTCGAATTTCCTCACCCTTTTTCCGTGTTTTTGGATGTCTTGACTGCAAATATTTATTCACAACTTCCGACACCACCGACTCATAATCCTCTCGCACATTGTAATCTGACTTTGGCGGCGAAATTACTTCTGGCAACCAAGTTGTGTGAATTGTAAACCCAATATTGATTTGTTCACTACACAGCCTGTATTGGGGGCCACTCTTTAAATTTGCGGCATCAAAAACCCAAAGTTCACTGTTATTAGACCCATCATTACGATCCGAAAGAACCACACAAACCAGATAACCATCTGTTGAACTGCTATCCCCTCCCTGACGCGGCACAAACTGGGGAGAGTTGGCGAAATGACCTGCCGGAAACTCATAATAATCTGGCGTTGTCAGTTCAATTTCTAAGCCTTGCTGAGCATTTTTTTTGCGCTCAACATGAACCCGACATAACGTAGTCGCTCTGCCTTCTTGGTTGATGGCTTTCACTTCATTGAGGGGGACTTGCCGGTATTTATAATTCTTATAAATATCCCCAACAAACTGCGGTAACAGTTCTTCCCAGGCTCCAAAAAAAATCCAGTAAATATTATCAAGTTTTTCTGGCTGTTTCAGCGTCATTTCCCGATAGGCATACACCGGATCTCCCCAACTAAAATCCCGTTCAATTAAAGAGGAGCTCACAGCATCAGAACTAGGGAGTTTTGCAGGATCGATAACATGACATCCAATGAGATCCACGTCCATTCCACTCACTAAAACGCCGATTAAATTTCGCAGTCGGTTATTGATTTCGACATCGCTATAGACTGACTTATCAAAACGGCGAATTGTCTCCGCCGCATCACAAGCACAACTATGGACGGTATGTATAACAATGCCATCTGTATCTTCATATTCAACGACATAATGAGCAATTTCGCGGGGGATAATAACTTCCTGTGCTGTGACTGTTTCTTTTCCGGGTATTAATTCTTTACGAGGAACAATCCACACTTTTGTATCTGCTAATTGGGGAATGTCTGTTAACTCTCGAATCAAAATTTCTATTTCTTCAATAAATTCGCGTTCTTCAGCAAATAAAAGTTCTTCTAAAGCAATTTTAAACGCTGTATCTGCCAAAACAATGTAATTTTTAGTCAAGCCCATTTGGTGCAAGGTTTGTTTAACTTTAATCGGCTTGCCATTGGGTAAAACGACTTTCCATTTGTCAAAGTTTTCTTCTCCCCGCCAACACACTAATTCAACAAAATCATCCTTAGCAATGGCGTTCAATATTTGCAGGACAGTTTTGTAGATTTTTTCGATGAACTGATAAATCGCTTTAGGGACTTGCGGACAAATAAAATACCAGTCATAATGGGATAATCGTGATATCCCATTTTGGTAAAGTTTCAGAACGTTGCCATGAGGGCAAATACTGTTTTAACTCATGAGGTAAGACTTTTACGCCTTTCTCATAAG
>JBBSNU010000414.1:0-5138 GCA_038260455.1 Chroococcales cyanobacterium
CGGTTGCGCCTGCGGTGGAAACTTTGGCACACAAGTATATTTCTGGGGAAAATATCAAGCAGGTAATTAAAACCTTAGAACGACTTCGCAAAGATAAAATGGGTTTTACAGTTGACCTTTTGGGGGAAGCTGTAATTACTGAAACTGAGGCGGAAATTTATCTTAACCGCTATTTGGAATTGATGGCAGAACTCGCGAATGCAGCGAAGAATTGGTCGCAGGTAGATGCCATCGATCAAGCTGATGGCGAAACTCTGCCGCGAGTGCAAGTATCTGTCAAGTTAACTGCTTTTTATTCTCAGTTTGATCCGCTGGATGCTAAAGGCAGCGAGGAGAAAGTTAGCGAGAGAATTCGTCTGTTATTGCGGCGCGCGAAGGAGTTGGGGGCCGCAGTTCATTTCGACATGGAACAGTACGAATATAAGAGTTTAACTCTCAGCATTCTCAAAAATTTATTGTTAGAGGAAGAGTTCCGCAGTCGCACGGATGTCGGAATTACAATGCAGGCATATTTGCGCGACAGCAAACAAGATTTGCAAGGCATTATTGCTTGGGCGAAAAAACGCGGTAATCCGGTAACGGTGCGTGTGGTAAAAGGCGCTTACTGGGATCAGGAAACTATCAAGGCGATGCAGAAAGATTGGCCGCAGCCTGTCTATAATGACAAGGTTGCTACGGATGCTAATTTTGAAGCAATGACGCAGTTGCTGCTGGAAAATCACGAATATTTGTATGCTGCAATTGCTAGTCATAACGTGCGATCGCAAGCCAGGGCGATCGCGATTGCCGAAACTCTCAATATACCACGTCGCCGCTTTGAGATGCAAGTATTGTACGGCATGGGCGACAAATTGGCTAAGCTTTTGGTCGATCGGGGTTATCGCGTCAGAGTATACTGTCCCTACGGCGATTTGCTCCCAGGCATGGCTTATTTGATCCGCCGATTGCTGGAAAATACCGCCAACAGTTCGTTTATCCGGCAAAGTTCCGAAGAAATGCCGATCGAACAATTATTAGCCGCCCCAGTAGCCAATGGGAACGACCAGCTAGTTTACAGCAAAGTATTCCCCAACGTCGCCGATACCGACTACGCCAATACCAAATTGCGGCAACAAGCAGAAGCAGCCATCAAATCAGTCCGCGCCAGCTTAGGTAAAACCTACTTACCGCTAATCGATGGCGAGTACCAAAACACCGAAACAACAGTTAATTCCCTCAACCCTTCCAATCCCGCAGAAATAGTCGGCAAAATCGGATTACTTTCCGAAGCACAAGCCAAACAAGCCCTGGAAGCAGCCAAAGCAGCCTCCACAAGTTGGCGAAAAACCCCAGTTCGCCAGCGCGCCGGAGTCCTCCGAAAAGCAGCAGAATTGATGGAACAACGGCGGCACGAACTATCAGCTTGGATGGTGTTTGAAGTCGGGAAACCTGTCAGAGAATGCGATGCCGAAGTTTCCGAAGCAATTGATTTTTGTCGCTACTACGCCGACGAAATGGAACGGTTGGAACAAGGGCAAAATTACGATATAGCTGGAGAAAACAACCGCTATACTTATCAGCCACGCGGCATTTCTTTGATTATTTCCCCTTGGAATTTCCCCCTGGCAATTCCCGTTGGTATGACAGTTGCATCGCTAGTTGCAGGTAACTGTACTTTGCTCAAACCTGCGGAATTTTCCACAGTAATTGCGGCTAAAATAGCTGAGATTTTGCTAGAAGCGGGGATTCCCAAAGGCGTTTTTCAATACGTGCCTTGCAAAGGTTCAACCGTCGGCGCGTACATGGTGAAACACCCAGACGTTCACATGATTACCTTCACCGGTTCTCAGGAAGTTGGCTGTCAGATTTATGCCCAAGCTGCGATTTTGCGGCCGGGACAAAAACACCTGAAGCGAGTAATTGCAGAAATGGGCGGCAAGAATGCAATTATTGTTGATGAAAGTGCGGATTTAGACCAAGCTGTGGCGGGGGTGGTTTATTCGGCATTTGGATACAGCGGTCAAAAATGTTCTGCTTGTTCGCGAGTAATTGCGATCGAATCGGTGTACGATACTTTTGTGGAAAGATTGATAGAAGCCGCGCGATCGCTCAATGTAGGCGCAGCCGAAAATCCCGGCACTCAAGTCGGGCCAGTCATCGATGCCACCGCCCAGTCGCGCATCCGCGAATACATCGAAAAAGGTCGCGCCGAAGCTAAGATAGCCTTAGAAATGGCGGCACCAGAAACCGGTTATTTTGTCGGCCCAGTGATTGTTACGGAAGTATCGCCGACTGCAACTCTCGCCCAAGAAGAAATTTTTGGCCCGGTGTTGTCGGTGATTCGGGCAAAGAATTTCAGCGAAGCGATTACCATTGCTAACGGTACGAATTTCGCTTTAACCGGCGGATTGTATTCTCGCACGCCTTCGCATATCGATCGCGCCCAAGCCGATTTTGAAGTCGGAAACCTGTACATAAATCGCGGAATCACCGGCGCAGTGGTATCGCGGCAACCCTTCGGAGGATTCAAACTTTCGGGAGTTGGTTCCAAAGCCGGCGGCCCGGATTATTTGCTACAATTCCTCGAACCGCGCACAATAACCGAAAATATTCAGCGGCAGGGTTTTGCGCCGATTGAAGGAGTAGACGATTAATCAGGTTCGCAGTCAGGATTTGTGTCCTCTCAATTGAATATCGTAACAACCAGAAATCGTAAAAACCAGAATTTGTAGGGGCGGGTTCGCCAAAATCTTTGACACCTAACGAGGTATCTTAAAAACCCGCCCCCACCAACCTAAAAATTCAAAATTCATTGAATTTAACCGGTGGCGGAATGTTTCGAGGGGTTATTGGTTTGGCGGCGGTGGATTTATCGAGATTATTTCTAGGTGACAAAATCGATCGCGAACCCGCCCCTACGGTATATATTGTTGAATAAATCGATCGTCGCCATGAAAATTCAATTAATTATTGATTTATGGAACTTCCTAAAAATAGCGATTTCGCGCAACCTTCCCCTGCAATTCCCCCACAATGGCTGCGATATTTAATCATTGTTTTATTAATTATCGGCATATTTTTTCGATTCGGCAATCTCGGAGGAAAAGTATACTGGATAGATGAAGCTTATACCTCCTTGCGGATTTCCGGTTATACAGAATCCGAGTTTATTGAGCAAGTAGCTGACGGAAAGATTCGAGAAATTCAATACTTGCAAAAATACCAGCGGATTAATTCAGACAAAACAGTTTACGATACGGTCAAAGGTCTAGCATTAGAAGAACCTCAACTCGCTCCCCTGTATTTTATAGCAACCAGGTTTTGGGTGCAACTGTTCGGCGATTCAATAGCTGTAACTAGAAGTATATCGGCAGTTTTTAGCCTGCTGGCATTGCCTTGTATGTATTGGTTGTGCAGGGAACTATGGGATTCATCGCTAACAGCTTGGTTGGCCGTTTCTTTACTAGCTGTATCGCCTTTTCAAATAGTTTACGCTCAAGAAGCTCGACCTTACAGTTTGTTTGTATTAGCATTTTTACTCTCAAGTGCCGCTTTGCTGCGGGGAATGCGCCTCAAAACTAATAGCAGTTGGGTAATTTATGCAGTAACAGTGGCTGCGGGATTTTATACTCATTTATTATTTGCACTGTTGGCGCTAGGGCATGGCATCTATGTAGCAATCTCTGAAAACCTGCGGTTTAACAAAATTTTAATTGGGTATTTGCTAGCATCTATCGCGGGATTTATTGCTTTCTTTCCTTGGGTTGTAGTTTATTTGCAAAACGCGCAAAATGCGAGTGATAAACTTGGATGGCAGTCGGTACAAATGCCTTTTTCAAAATTAGTTGCTAATTGGGTTTTAAACATTACTAGGCAATTTTTCGATCCTGGATTGTACTCTAATTTACCGCGAGCGGCTTCCATTGTAACTATCCCAATTATTTTGATTAGTTTAATAATTGTTGGATATTCTTTTTACTGGCTGTTGACTCATTCTCCCAGGCGTGTATGGCTGTTTGTTGCGATATTAACCTGTGCGACAGTAGCGATTTTCCTGCCAGCGGACTTAATATTGGGCGGAATTCGATCCATTAACACGCGCTACATGATTCCTTGTTATCTAGGAATGCAAATAGCTGTTGCCTATCTTTTTGCTTCCAAAATCACATCTCCTCAAGTTACAGTGCAGTTGCAAAAGCTGTGGAGGCTGGCTTTTGCTGCTGTGCTATCTGTTGGGATTATCTCTTGCTGCATCTATTTGCCGGCAGACTCTTGGTGGAATAAAGACCGTTCTTATATTAACATCCCGATCGCCCGCACGGTTAACTCAGCTTCTGGGCCTTTACTGGTCGCTGATTTGTGGGTGTATAGTGTAGATACGATCGGCCATTTACTCGGTCTGAGTTACCTGCTCGTTCCCCAAACTAAATTTATGGTACTCCCGCCTCAAACCCTGGAAATTCCCCCAAATTTTAAGGAGATATTTTTATATGGAATTTCCCCTCAACTAAAAGCAGAAATCGAAAAAAATACTTCCTATGAAATCGAAACAATTTATTCTCTAAAAAATGGAGATATAATTCTGAGTAAATTGCGAACCAAGTAAAATATATTTAAAAAATGCGTGTTAATTTGCCTCGAAATTGGTTGAGTTTTCTGATAATCGCCGTATTAGCGATCGGCATTTTATTTCGATTTGTCAATCTCGATCGCAAATTTTACTGGATAGACGAAACCTATACTTCTTTAAGAGTTTCCGGCTACACCGAAGCGGAAATGATCAAACAAATTTCCTACGACAAAATAACCTCGCCCTCGGATTTACAAAAATACCAGCAGATAAATTCCGAAAAAACTTTAAGCGATAGCCTGAATTCCTTAGCAACCGAAGACCCGCAACACCCGCCGCTGTATTACGTACTAGCACGATTTTGGGCGCAATGGTTCGGCAGTTCCGCAGCAGCAATGAGAAGTTTGGCCGCCGTGATTAGCTTGCTAGTATTTCCCGCCATTTATTGGCTGGCTTGGGAGTTATTTGAATCGTCAGCAGTAGCGTGGATGGCGATCGCAATTTTCGCAATTTCTCCCTACCACATCTTATTTGCCCAAGAAGCCAGACAGTACAGTTTGTGGACATTAACTACTATTTTATCGAGTGC
>JBBSNU010000415.1:0-5134 GCA_038260455.1 Chroococcales cyanobacterium
AAATGCAGCCAAATCTTTAAGAGTAGACTCTAAAGATAGATTTTTAGGTAGTTTTTCTGGTTCTAGGGGTGGCGTGATAAATTTAGCAAACACAGCGCATATCCAAAATGAACTATACAGCAGCAACCAACCTACTGGCAACACTTTTCTGAGATTAACTTAATATACTATAGCCTTTCTCACAAAGATGAGGTACGCGAACGGCATAGGGCATAGGCCTCCGTGGGCATAGGGCATAGGCCTCCGTGGGCATAGGGCATACCTCACCACGCTTGAGAACCGCTATATAGCCTTTCGAGCTCTCATATGAGGTACGCGAACGGCATAGGCCTCCGTGGGCATAGGGCTATGGGCTATGGCTATGGGCTATCCTCACTTTTTTTGAGAACCGCTATATAACTGGTTGTCTTCTGAATTACAATAAAAAAATATTTGGGCGTTCATCTCAGGAGTGTATTGATTCATTAATTGGTATTCATGTAATTGTATAACAGTTAAACGATCGATCGCATTTAACTGTGAATTTTAACTTGGGAAGATTAACCCCCATACTCTTCAACAGTTGACAGTTGAGGGCGAATTCAGCCAGCGACTTTTCCGAATAGCGCAGCCCAAGCAAGTCTTCGGGTTGACGAAAGGACAGTTACCCGATCGTCGATCGCTTTTGAGATTGCCTGCGAGGGAAATTAATTGGGGAGCATCTCCTGCATCGCAAAAAGGATTTTTTTTACAGTGCGAGCTTAAGAGCTCGCGAGTATTATACACCTCGCGAGCTCTTAAGCTCGCACTACAAATGCAAAACACCAGATGCACCCAATTAATTGTTCCTTGCGCCTGACAATGAGAAGGCTTTAAACCCATTTTTTTTGCAAAAACCAGGTTGTTTGCGCCACTCCTCAACTCAAAACCCCAAACTCAAAACTAATTCCCTCACCAACCCCAAGTTCCCATTCCTCCCTTAAACGGGCCGACAATATCTTTAGTAATCCAACCGCCGTAAAAATCTCCGGGTTGGGATTGCACTAATTCTCCGTCCACATAACAGGCATCCATCTTGCTAGGATAAAAAGCTACATAATCTTTAATAGCTGCAAAAACCTGATTTGGTTCGGGATAAAACCAAGCAGCATTTACTACTTCCTTTTCTCCCACCGTCACAGTATAATAACCTGCTTGTCCCTTCCACTCGCACCACGAACCCCGTGAAGTTTTGTGCAAATATTGCATTTGGATGTCCTCGGGGGAGATATAGTAGACTGGAGGGTGACTTGTCTCCAACACCCGTTGAGGATGTCGCGTATCGGCGATCGTCACTTCATTAAAAACAATCTGTACGTGTTTTGTCGATTCCTCAAGGCGAGGGGGACGCGGGTAATCCCAAACAGACTCTTGACCAATGCCAGGTTCTATGCGATCGAAGTTCACTTCCACAATCTCCCCTGCAAAAAAAACAATTAGGGACTAAGCGTTATCAAGCTAGCCCTAGTCTAAATACTGCCTTAATTTGGCTGCAAAGTCAAGTTTTTACCTCTATTTTAGAAGAATTGACTCAAAAATTGCGGACAACTGCTGTACCTCAAAACACTAATTTGCGATTGAGAGATGTGAGCAAATTTTATCGCGGTTTCGCAGACTAAGACAAAACTTTAGATAACCTGCCCAACAAAATTATCTGCGTCCATCAGTGTTAATCCGCTTAAAATCTGCGGTTAACAGAGCGAATATTTGTGCAACGCAAGCATACTGTCCCAATTATCCGATTTGACTGACAGATACCTTTCAACTGTTGAAAAAACCGATATTCTTCCAGCTTTCAAGAGTCCCAAATTCCTCATTATAGCCTTTTTCAAGAAGGTGAGAAGTCAGTCGATTTTAGATTTTAGATTTTAGATTGAGGGATTGAGGGATTGAGGGATGGCTGGCTGGCTGGCTGGACACCTCATTTTTTGCTATAACTGCTATACAAATCAATCTTATTTGTGCGAGGTACAGATTGGTAATTGGTAATTCTTAGCAATTATCAAATATTTGCCGAATTATGACCGGATTCTAGCCATTGAGCCTAAAAGCCTTCAACCTTCAGCCTTTGGGAATCTACTTTCACAAGGGGCTACTGCCATCTTTGACGCTAAGAGAATTATCTGATAAAGTTATAGCCAATATTAAGGTTTTTTAATCTTATTAGCAAAAATCTAGGGTCGTGCCGAGTTTGTATAAGCGCCAAATCTAGCGCCTGTAATCACATAACCCCCGATCGCACTTTGAAAACGGATAGGGCAGCCTGTCATAATTAGATCTATGGAAATCTCCTTTAACATCACCCTATTGATGGTCATGACCGTCACCTGTGGCATCAGCGCTCAAGTTCTGGCCGCTTATCTGAAAGTTCCGGCGATCGTATTTTTGCTGCTGTTCGGCATTTTAGCAGGCCCGGATTGCTTGGGAATTCTGCATCCAAGTCTGTTGGGCAACGGCTTGGAAGTTATGGTATCCCTTTGCGTAGCCTTAATTTTGTTTGAAGGCGGCTTGAATTTAGAATTGCGAGACTTGGGCAAAGTTTCTGGAAGCATCCGCAATTTAGTTACTTTCGGCACTTTGATTACGCTAATTGGTGGCGGAATGGCCGCGCACTGGCTGGGGGAATTTCCCTGGCCGATCGCCTTTCTGTATGCTTCTCTAGTAGTCGTCACAGGCCCGACAGTCATCGGCCCTTTGCTCAAACAAGTACCCGTAGACAAAAAAGTCGCCGCCTTGCTAGAAGGCGAAGGTGTTTTAGTCGATCCCGTTGGGGCAATTCTGGCAGTATTGGTACTGAACGTGGTTTTAAACGGCAATACCGACTTGCTGATTTTGTTCAGAGACTTAATGGTGCGGCTGGGTATTGGCACAGTCATCGGAGTTACCGGAGGTTGGCTGCTGGGACTCATTCTCAAGCGAGCGAAATTCCTGTCAGAAGACCTCAAAAATTTAGTAGTTTTAGCCGGTTTGTGGGGATTATTCGGCTTAGCAGAAGAACTCCGCAGCGAATCGGGACTGATGGCAGCGGTACTCTCGGGCATAGTGCTCAGAGCCGCTTCAGTCCCCGAAGAACGGCTGCTGAGGAGGTTTAAAGGTCAGCTCACAGTCCTCTCTATATCCGTACTGTTCGTGCTGCTGGCGGCAGATTTATCCCTCGCTAGTGTGGTCGCCCTCGGTTGGGGGAGTGTGTTTACAGTTTTAGCTTTAATGTGGATAGTGAGACCGATTAACATTTGGCTTTGCACCATCAACAGCGGGCTAAACTGGAGGCAAAAATTATTTGCTTGTTGGGTAGCGCCGAGGGGAATTATTTCAGCTTCAATCGCCTCTTTATTTGCAATTGTGCTCACCCAGCGAGGAGTCACCGGCGGCGACTCAATTAAAGCCTTAGTTTTCCTCACAATCATTATCACAGTTTTTTTACAGGGATTGACTGCAGGCCCGATCGCTAGAATTTTAGACATCACCTTAAAATCAGCTACCGGTGCCGTGATTGTGGGGTCAAATCCTTTGAGCAGATTAATTGCTCGTTTGTTTCAAGAACGCGGAGAATCTGTCGCAATTATCGACACGAACCCGGAAGCTTGCCAACAAGCAGAAAAAGAAGGTTTGCGAGTGTTCTTAAGCAGTGCTTTGGATCACAGCATTTTAGAAGAAGCCGGACTAGATTCGATGGGAACTTTTTTGGCAATGACTAACAACGGTGAAGTAAACTTAGTGTTAGCTCAACGAGCAGCCGAGGAATTTGCACCGCCGAGGGTTTTGGCAATGTTTCCCAAAGATCCGCAGGGAGATGCGCCTGCAAATCAGAATAAAATCAATCAAGCCTTTGTCTCCGATTTGCCGCTGAAGGATTGGAACGAATATTTGACCGACGGCGAAGTAAAATTGGGAGAAACCGAGTTAAAAAGCGAGGGATTGAAGTTTCAAATTGCTCACTTGGAAGCTTTGGTGCAAGGCGGGGAATTAGCGCCGCTGCTAGTGGAAAGACAGGGATACTTGCAAGTAGTGTCGGCAGCCCAAATTTGGGAAGCGGGCGATCGAATTATTTATTTGCTGCACGATCCGACACCGAAATTGTTAAAAAGATTGTCTGGTGGGTCGCAGTCTCGCTTAACTTTAGAAAAGCATCAGGTAGTCGAGAAAGTGCCGATTCCCGAGCCGGTTTTAGAGCCTGTTTTGAAAGAAGCGGAAATAGTAAAGGAGGCTGAAATTTTGCCGCCGCCGCCAGTTTCGCGCTAGGGGCAGTAAGCTGTGTTGCATCTAGATTGTCTATGGTATTAGAGGGGAAGAGGGGGAGAAGATTTGACAATTTTTGATATGGGATTTAAATATACAATTTCAATGCACAACATATACCAGATCGATCGCGACAAGCGGATTAGAGCGATCGTCCTTACTCTGCCTCCCCAATTAACGTGAACGCCGCCCAATTTCGCGGCTGGGGATGAGTTTTCATCGTGGTTAACATTGCTTGCCGCAATGCCTGTGCTTTGTCGGGATTATTTTGCAAGTTTTGATAAAATGCTTTCATCAATTCCGATGTCGGCGCATCGGGAACTGACCATAAAGAAACAATCACACTCGGCACTCCTGCTGAAATCAAAGCCCGCGATAAACCAATCACCCCATCCCCGGTAATTCTGCCTTCTCCAGTGTTGCAAGCACTCAAAACGACTAAACTTGCTTGCAGTTTCATATCAAAAATCTCTTCTGCGGTCAACAAGCCGTCATCGGTACCAGAAGGAGCAAGGGCGATCGCACTTCCCAATCCGCGCACATCATCCAGCAATCCATGCGTTGCTAGGTGAATAATCGATGCTTGGGGCATTCTTTGGACGATCGCAGCTTTTGTACCTTGTGCGCCTGTAATCGCTTGGGTGTTGAGCAGAGGGGCGATCGCGATCGCTTCGGCTTCGGCTCCAGGTAGAGGAGACAATTGCCGTTTGGGTTCTCCTGGAGAGGGAGACACGCTCGGCATGGTGGGATTGCCCAATACTAGAGCATTACTGCTGTTAGGTTGCTTCTGTGCTAACTTCTGTTGTCGAGTTAATGCCAGAACTTGAATCGAGGGGGAGGTGAGAATCGTGTGTTTTTGGATTAAGTAAGTGCCGTT
>JBBSNU010000416.1:0-5127 GCA_038260455.1 Chroococcales cyanobacterium
GAGTCGGAGTTTACGCGGGAAGCCAAGCAGTTAGAAGAAGCAGTCGCAACTACCAAAAAGCCGGAACCCGAAAAAATCGCGGCAGCCAAGGAAGATACCGCAAACAGTTAGATGAATAACACTCAGAAATCGGAAACACCACCGGAGTTAATAATTCCCCAGCTAATAGTTGGCTTGGGAAATCCAGAACCAAAGTACGATCGCACGCGACACAATATCGGCTTTAATGCAGTAGATGCTTTGGCGAAAGCTTGGCAAATTTCGCTGTCGGAAAACCGCAAATTTCAAGGCATAT
This sequence comes from Chroococcales cyanobacterium, assembly GCA_038260455.1. Classification (GTDB taxonomy): domain Bacteria; phylum Cyanobacteriota; class Cyanobacteriia; order Cyanobacteriales; family Microcoleaceae; genus Microcoleus. The sequence goes on from JBBSNU010000416.1 coordinate 296, forward strand.
TTGGCGAGGGAAATCGGCCGCGGGGACAGAAAATCCGCTTGCTGAAACCGTTGACGTACATGAACCTGTCCGGCCAATCGATTCGGGCGGCCACAGATTGGTACAAAATACCTCCACAGTCCGTATTAGTAGTATACGATGATATGGATTTGCCGATCGGCAAAATGAGAATCCGGCTAGCAGGTTCAGCCGGCGGGCACAACGGCATGAAATCAACAATTTCTCATTTAGGTACAGACAAATTTCCCCGGTTGCGGATTGGCATCGGCAAACCTCAAAACGATCCTGCTAAAAACGACAAAGATACGATTTCCTTCGTATTAGGAAAATTTTCCTCAGATGAAAGTCAATTAGTAGAAAAAGTGCTTAAATTAGTTGTAGAAGCTGTGGAACTTAGCCTCCATCAGGGAGTAGAAAAAGCCATGAGTCTTTACAACAATCGTACCATTGCAGAAACAAGCGCGGAAACAAAAAGGTGAGTTCGAGACGTTTGCCGGAAACTACAGCCCATGTCCGAGTTACGGGTCAATCTTGGCAAAAAGGCACGATTGAAGGTGAAGTGACTGCCGGCAGTTTTGAGTGGCACTTTCAATGGCGTTTTCGGGAAGAAAAAACACTGATTCTTGAACCTTCTCAGGGCAGGGCATTGATTCAAGAACCGCTGCACCGTTTTCTGGAAAAATGGGATTATCAGCTTGAACCTGGGGGGGATTATTCCTTTACGGTTAGAGCTCAGTTTTGAGAATAAACCTCTTCCACTCATTCCCAAATAATCTTGAAATTATCTGCGTTTATCTGTATTTATCTGCCTTACATCTGCGGTTTTTGTTTCTTTAACCGCAGATGAACGCGGATTAACGCGGATGAAATGCGGGATGGTCAATTTGTTTGTGGTGATTCCAGCAATTCTTGAATTAAAGCAGGCGCAGTTGCTTCTCGGTAAGCGCCGCAATAATACATCGTCAAAACAGCTTTGTAAGCCCAGTGATTTGATGGCACATCCGTAAAAGGATTTGGCAAAGTTTCAGCCCGATTGATCACGCAAGCATTGAGGATTTGTTCGCGGGTTGGCTGGACTTGAACTAAAGAGTTATTTTGCTTTATTCGTGCAGGATTTTGTGCTTGTGCGGGAGTTGAACAACTGGCACTAACTAGCAGTATAAATGCGGCAACGATTCTGATTTTAAGCATCTCATTACTTTTTGTGCGACAATATATCCTAACTTCCACTGCATTCCCTGAAAACTATGCTGGGTCGTACCCTCCGCAATCGTTATCAAATTATCAAAGACTTGGGACAAGGCGGTTTTGGCGATACTTACCTAGCCAAAGATTTAGACTTACCCGGACAGCCCCACTGCGTTGTCAAACATCTTAAACCGAAAGGCCTAAAACCCGCCGATTTACCAATTGCCAAACGCTTATTCGACAAAGAAGCCGAAACGCTGCATAAATTGGGTAAGCTACACGACCAAATCCCCAGCCTTTTCGCCCACTTTGAGGAAAAGGGCAAATTTTATTTGGTGCAAGATTTTATCGAAGGACATGACCTTACCAAAGAACTGATTCTAGGTAAAAAATTAAGCGAATCCTATACTATTACATTATTGCACGATATCTTAGCAGTTTTAGCAATTGTTCATCAGCAAAATGTGATTCATCGCGACCTGAAACCTGCTAATTTAATGCGTCGCCAAGATGGTAAAATTATCTTGATTGACTTTGGGGCTGTTAAGGAAATTAGCACAATAGTTGTTAATGCTCAAGGACAAACGAAGTTAACTATTGGAATTGGTACTCCTGGTTATACGCCCAGTGAACAAGCGAATGGCAAACCTAAACTTGCCAGTGATATTCATGCAGTGGGGATGATTGGGATTCAAGCATTGACTGGTCAACCTCCTTATACCTTACCAGAAGATCCGCAGACGGGAGAAGTTATTTGGCGAAATCAAGCGCAAGTTAGCAATAATTTAGCAAATGTGTTAGATAAAATGGTGCGCGACCATTTCAGTCAGCGTTATCAAAATGCAGAGCAAGCATTGCAAGCAATTTTATCTTTGTCGCCGCCTCCAACACCAACACCAACACCACCGCCACCGCCACCAACACCAACTGTGTATCAAAGTTTGGGGAACAAATCGCCTCAACCTGTAAAAGTATTGTCAATTCCCCTAAAAACAGTTCAATTTGAAACGGTGACAGTGAATTCAAAGGGGCAAATCACCAAGCGCAGCCAAAGTCAAGCACAGGTTTTTACAGAAACTATCGCCAATGGCGTTACTTTAGAAATGGTTTCTATCCCCAAAGGCAACTTCAAAATGGGTGCACCTGCAAGTGAAGTAGGAAGTCGTGACTATGAAAGACCTCAACATCAGGTGACAATCAAACCGTTTCTGATGGGGAAGTACCCGATTACTCAAGCACAGTGGGCAGCAGTAGCTAAATTGCCTAAAATTCAGTATGACCTTAAGCCTGACCCTTCTCACTTCAAGGGTAAAAACCTCCCTGTAGAGGAGGTTTCTTGGAATGATGCTGTTGAATTTTGTGCGAGATTGTCTCGGAAGACGGGTAGAAGTTATCGCCTTCCTAGTGAGGCGGAATGGGAATATGCTTGTCGGGCTGGGACTACCACACCGTTTCATTTTGGGGACACAGTTACCCCGGATTTAGTTAATTATGAGGGCAATTATCCCTACGGTGCAGCACCGAAAGGAATCTATCGCAAAAAAACAACTGCTGTGGGTAGTTTTCCGCCTAATAGCTTTGGACTTTACGATATGCACGGGAATGTCTGGGAATGCTGTCAAGATATTCCCCACGGTAATTATAACGGTGCGCCGACTGACGGAAGTGCTTGGGAAACAAGTGGATCTGATTACCGGGTGCGGCGTGGTGGTTCCTGGCTCAACAATGCGGTCATTTGCCGTAGTGCCAATCGTAACTACTACTCGGCGGGCTATCGCAACAGGAACATCGGTTTTCGCGTAGCTCTGGCTTCTGCGTAGTCTCCAGTTTTCGGTTCTGTGCTGTAGTCTCCCGCGAGGACTCTTCTTTGCTCTTTTGCCCTTTTGCTCTTTACTCTTTTTTCTTTTTTACTTTTTTCGTCGTCTCTGGTGACTCGATTTATTTTTTGGCACTCGTGGATGCACTCCCGACAAAGAAACCGGGTTTTTTACTTAATCTGTGGAGTACAGCGAAGGATATCGCAAAAAACCCGGTTTCTGGCCACCTGTGCGTAAGTTTTGTTTGGGAAAATCACTGTCACTTTGTCAATGCTTTCTGTAGAGACAAGTCTGCTGAAATAGTCTGGTTTATTTACGGAGGAGTTGGTGCTGATTTAGGATGGGTTCCAGCGTAGTAAACTATTTTTTTTTTCAGATTCACCGCAGAACAGATTATAATTAGAAATATTGATTTTTCTCACGAATAGTCGCAGAGGAGATTTATAAAATGAATAACCTATTAACAGAAAGTTTTGCCACTGTCTCTCAACTACCCGAAGCAGAACAAAATGCCATAGCATCCTTAATTTTAGACAAGATATCAGCATCAAGAGTCGCGCCGTTCCTCATTTCCCAATCAGACATCGAAACCCTAGAAAAATCATACATTTTCCGAGACAAAATAGAAGTCATTGAATTTATCAACAAATATCCGTTTCTACTTCCCGTTGTCCTAGACGCACCCGTTCAGATTAGCCCTTATTTTCGCGAACAAAAACTATTACTTCAAGTCATCAATGACCCCGAAATTCCTAACTATGTTCATCTGGTTCTCTCAATCATCTTAACAGACCTCGATCCCGATGAAGCAATGGATAGAGAAGACGAATTGCGTAAAAACTGGTCTAGGGGATTATCCCACGAAATTCGGGAGCATTTTTATACGATTTTGGAATATACAGATGAGTTTTGATTGGTCGCAATACCTAAATTTAGCAAAAGAACTTGCTGGTCAAGCAACTATTCCTGCTGAACAGGAGGCGCGATTGAGGGATGCTATCAGTCGTTCCTATTATGCTGCTTTTATCTTAGCGCGGAACTATTTGCGAGATAAACAAGGTCATTCCCTGCCAAAAACAAGCGATGTTCACCGCTATGTTTGGCAAGAATTTGATATTAATCCTGACTCAAGATATCAATTAATCGCCGATAATTTAGCAGTGTTGCGCCGATATCGAAATCAAGCAGACTATGACGATAATTTTCCCTTATTATCTGCGATTGCTACTATTGCGATCAAGCGTTCTCAAGAAATCATTTCTAACCTAAGTAATCTCTAAATATCAATTTAATCTGATAATGCCTTTTTGCTGGAGTCGGGTTTGTTGCTTCATCAGCCGGTGGAGTCATGGATCAAAATATCGCACTTACGCACTAACAACCGTAGCTTGACCTTTAACTACGTTAGTTAAAATCGCTAAAATATTTGGCACCACTGGCTTCAAATCTGCCAAGCGGTTAGACGATGCTTGCAAAACAACCACGGCAATGTTAAACTGTGGCAGATTTTGCTGAAATGACAAATTGCGATCGACTGTAATAAAAACATCAAACTCTGCTTCTACTAAAGCCAAAAGTTGACCATTTTTAATTCCTGCCCATCCCATCTGTGGAACTGTTTTTACCTCATAGCCCACAAACTCTTTTACCAATCTGCGATCGATACACTCATCCAATATCAACTTCATTCTACGCCACCATTGCCATCAATTGTTTTCTCATAACTTCCAACAAAGCAATTACTTGCTCCCTAGTTACAGTTGGAAATCCCTCTAAAAAATCATCAATTGATTCTCCGGCTTCTAAATAGTCAAACAGTGTTTGAAC
>JBBSNU010000417.1:0-5121 GCA_038260455.1 Chroococcales cyanobacterium
AAAACATCCCCTTCTTTAAAAAAAACGCGAGCATCTCACTATTTATACGGCGAGCGTCCCCGCTCGCGTATTGTACAAAACGCGAGCGGGGACGCTCGCACTCAAAGAAAAAATGCTTTTTACAAAAATGAGATGCTCCCAAAAAGAATGCAAGTGCAAACCCGCGCTCCCAACTTTTATGTCATGAATGATTCCAAATTGAAAATCCCTATGCTCCGATGGAAAATCGTATAAAATGGGGGATAGATATCGTGCATCCTCGCCCGAAATCAATCACCGAGAAGCAAGTCATTTTCGCAGTCAGCCAACTCAAATCAAAACAGCTATTAAACATATGAGTAAGCCTGTAATCCTTTGCGTTGACGACGAACCCGATATCTTGAATACTCTCAAGATGCAGCTAAAAAATGAATTTAAAGATGATTACTTTTACGAATTAGCTGAAAGTGGTGATGAAGCTTTAGATTTACTTGAGGATTTTCAAGAAGATTTTCAGGTGATTGTGGTTGTTTCTGATTGGCTGATGCCGGGAATTAAAGGTGACGAACTTTTAATTAAAATTCACCAAAAATATCCTAAAATTATTACGGTGATGTTGACGGGACAAGCGGATGCAGTGGCAGTTGAGCGGGCAGTCAAAGAAGCCGATTTATACTGCTGTTTGTACAAACCTTGGAGTAACAAAGAGTTAATAGAGACGATAAAATCTGGGCTGGCTAAGTTATGAAAAAACCTGTGATTGTTTGTATTGATGACGAACCTGATGTTTTGAACAGTTTAAAGATTGAACTGAAAAAGGCGATCGGGGATAGTTGTATTATTGAAACGGCGGAAGGAGGGGAAGATGCTTTAGAGTTGCTGGCAGATTTGCAGGCAGATGAATACGAGATTGCTTTGGTGCTTTCCGATTATATCATGCCGGATATTAAAGGGGACGAATTGCTCAAGCAAATTCACGAACGCTCGCCGGATACGCTGACGATTATGCTGACGGGACAAGCAGATTTGGAAGCTCTGAGTAATGCTATCAAGTATGCTAAGTTGTACCGTTATATCCCTAAACCTTGGCAAAATGAAGACTTAAAATTAACGGTAGTAGAAGCAATTCACAGTTATTTGCAAGACCAAAAGTTAACAGATGAAATCCTGAAACGGCAAGAAGTAAATCAGGAGTTGAAGCAAGTAAATGCGGCGCTGTCGGCGAGTGAAAGCCGCCTGAATCAATTTTTAGAAGCTTTGCCAGTGGGGGTATCTGTTTACAATCCAGACGGCTCGATCGCCTATTTTAACCAGACAGCGCGGGATTTGCTTGGTGCAGACACGATCCCGGAAAGCACAGCGGAACAATTAGCTGCAAGTTATCAACTTTATGTTGCCAATACTGATGAGCTTTACCCGCCGGATAATTTGCCAGTTTTGCGCGCGCTGAAAGGGGAATTTGTCAGGGTTGACGATGTAGAAATCCGTCAGGATGACAAAATAATTGCGATCGAGATCAATACCACGCCGATTTTTGACGCTAGCGGAAATATTGCTTATGCGATCGCAGTTTTTCAAGATATTAGCGATCGCAAACAAGCGGAAAAAATACTAGCAGACTACCAGCATACCTTAGAAGTCCAAATTGACGAACGCACAGAACAACTGCAACAAGCCGCATTAGCTGCTGAAGCAGCAAACAAAGCTAAAAGCACGTTTCTTGCCAATATGAGCCACGAGTTGCGAACCCCTCTCAATTCCATACTCGGGTTTGCACAAATCATGGAACCAAGCCCCAATTTTACGGCCGAAAATCGAGAAAATTTAAGAATAATTCACCGCAGCGGCGAACACTTGCTGACTCTGATCAATCAAGCCTTAGACTTGTCAAAAATCGAAGCGGGACGGATGGCGATTCACCCGAAAAACTTCGACCTCTACCGCTTGCTTGACGACTTGCAAGATATGTTTCAACTGCGGGCAGAAAGTCAAGAATTGCAATTGCTTTTCGAGCGCGAGGATGACGTTCCCCAGTACGTGCGAACCGATGATCTTAAGCTGCGGCAAGTGCTGACAAATCTCCTCAGCAATGCCATTAAATTTACGCAGACAGGCGGCATAGTTTTAAGAGTTAGAAGGTTAGAAAATTCGGGAATAGTAGATTTATTGGATAGCCCGAATGTTATGTTTGATACCGCAACAAGTATTCGGGATTTTGCGATAACTGCCCGAGAGTTGGCAATAGTTGAATTAAAAAAAGGTGCTGAGGATTCAATTCCCGATCCGATGGTTTTCATTCAATTTCAAATAGAAGATACAGGAGTCGGCATTTCTCCAGAAGAAGTGGGCAATGTTTTCCAGGCATTCGTGCAGACGGCTTCCGGTCAAAAAGCTCAGAAAGGCACGGGTTTAGGATTGACGATCAGCCGTGAATTTGTCCGCTTGATGGGAGGAGAAATCGTCGTAGAAAGTCAACTGGAAATTGGCACGACTTTTAAATTTGAGATTCCAGTCAGTGCGGTTTATGCTGCTGATATTCCCGAACGGCAAATTATCCTGGAAGTTACGGGGTTGGAACCAAATCAACCATGCTACCGGATTTTAATTGTGGACGATCGCGAAGACAACCGCCAACTTTTAGTCAAAATGCTTTCTCCTTTGGGTTTCGCGCTGCAACAAGCCACCAACGGCAGCGAAGCAGTAGAAATCTGGGAAAATTGGCAGCCGCATTTAATTTTGATGGATGTGCGAATGCCAGTGATGGACGGCTACGAAGCTACGAAACAAATTAGGGCTAGAATACAGCAGAGAGAGCAAGAGCAGCAAGGCAACGCTCAAATGAGTGTTTCTGAGTTTGAATCCCCGATTCCGAAGATTATTGCTTTGACTGCTAGTACAATTGAAGGCAGGCGATCGTTTGCTTTATTGGTAGGCTGCGACGATTTTGTTAGCAAACCTTTCCGCAAAAATGATATATTTAATACCCTTAACCAACACTTAGGGGTCAAGTATCTCTACTCTCCCTCGACTGATTTCATGTCAAGGCGCGACAATCTATCTAACTCTCCCTCTAATGTTGCGCTTGCTTCTTTGCCCGCACTTCCCGCAGAATGGATAGACAAGATGAAGCAGGTAATCCGTAATGCTGATTTTGACTTAATTTCCAGGACAATCGAGGAAATAAGGGATGCTTATCCTGAATTTTCCGAAATCCTCCAGGGTCATCTCGATAATTTTGATTACCAGAAAATTCTTAATTTAATTGCCGAGGCGGAGGAATCAAATAATGCAGATGAAGGCGGAACAAACTGAAAACTATCAAGCAGATATTTTAGTAGTTGACGATACGCCAGATAATCTGCGTTTGTTGATTAGAATTCTGCAAAAAAATGGCTATAAAGTTAGACCTGTTACCAATGGTTTTTCGGCTATAGATGCAATTCAATCTAGCGCACCAGATTTGATTTTGCTCGATATTATGATGCCGGATATTGACGGCTACGAACTCTGTAAAAAATTGAAATTACAACCGGAATTTAAAGAAATTCCGATCATTTTTCTCAGCGCGCTAGAAGAAGGAATAAATAAAGCACAAGCTTTTGAGGTTGGCGGTGCGGATTATATCACAAAACCTTTTCAGGTGAAAGAAGTATTGGCGCGAGTCAGCAATCAACTTACTGTGCGTTCCTTGCAAATGCAATTGCAAGAAAATAATCAAATATTGACAGCTCAAAATGTCCAGTTGCATGAGGAAATCGCCGAACGCCACCAGGTTGAAATGGAAACGAGGTTGCTGCTGAAGGCTACTCAAGCTATTAGCAAGTCTGAGAGTTTTGAGTCTGCTATAGATGTGATTTTAGGTTTAATTTGCCAAACTATTGAATGGAATCTGGGCGAAGCTTGGATTCCCTCTAGTCAGGGCGTTTTAAAATGCGCTACAGGCAGGTATGTCAGCGATTCGAGTTTTGCCCAATTCCGACAGACAAGTTGGGAGTTAACTTTTGCTGCTGGTGTGGGACTCCCTGGGAGGATTTGGCAGTCGCAGCAGTCTGAATGGATCGAGGATGTTTCTACTGCACCGGAACAAGTTTTTTTGCAATCGCAAGTTGCGGTGAATGTGGGATTGAAAGCGGCTTTTGGCGTGCCAATTTTGGCGGACAACCAAGTGTTAGCAATTTTGATTTTTTATCAGCAAAATTTTCTGGAATGTCAGCCGCGCTTGTTGGAATTAGTGAGTGCGGTTGCTACGCAGCTAGGTTCGCTGATTCAGCGGAAACAAGCTGAAGCAGCGCTGAAATTGCAGCAAGAGCAAACAGAGAAATTGCTGCTGAATATTTTACCGAAACCTATTGCCGATCGCTTGCAAAAAGAGCAAAAGTTGATAGCGGATCATTTTGATAATGTGACAGTATTGTTTGCTGATTTGGTTGGTTTTACAGAGTTTTCTGCTCACAAAAGTCCGACGCAGTTGGTAGAAATTTTGAACGCGATTTTCTCGGAGTTCGATAGGTTGTCTGAGTTGCGCGGGTTGGAAAAGATTAAGACGATTGGGGATGCTTATATGGTGGTTGGGGGTTTGCCGACGGTGCGGGAGGATCACTCTGAGGCGATCGCACTTTTAGCTTTGGAGATGCAGGCAGCTTTGAGAAGTTTTAATGCCAAAGTTGGAGAAAGTTTTGAATTGCGGATCGGGATTCACAGCGGTTCGGTGGTGGCGGGAATTATTGGAATTAGCAAATTTAGCTATGATTTGTGGGGGGATACTGTGAATGTTGCTTCGCGGATGGAATCGAACGGATTGCCAGGTAAAATTCAAGTGACTGCGATAACTTACGAACGTTTAAAAGAGCAGTTTATTTTTGAAGAACGGGGTCAAATTCCGGTAAAAGGTAAAGGAACAATGCTTACTTACTGGTTGATAGAAGAACAAATTCATTCAGTTGACTGTTGACTGTTGACTGTTGACTGTTGACTGTTGACTGTTGGGAGCATCTCAGTTTTGCAAGAAGAATTTTTTATTGTAGTGGGGGCGGGGGGCCCGCCCGGGGGTGGCGTAAGTAAACCCCCCCGAGGCCGGCGCGCACAATAAATAAAAGAATATAAAAACCAACTAGGTCAAACAAGTTGAACAGAAATACAGAG
>JBBSNU010000418.1:0-5119 GCA_038260455.1 Chroococcales cyanobacterium
GCCGCCTGAAGGTGTCTGAGTCCTTGTTGCAAAGGTACGCAGCTAACTTCATTCAAAAAATCAAGCTCTTCCTCTTTCTTCCAATTCGTCAGCATAGAGGAGGTTTGGCTGTAGCCAACTTTCTCTTGATGCTCGTACCACGCGATTGTGCGAGCAGCCAAAGCCTTGTTGTACACTAACCGTGTACACCCCATTGTCCGTCGCAAGAGATTTTCTTGCTGCGTAGTGGGATAGAATCGGTAGCGGTAGGCTTTTTCCATTTTCACAGGTTAACATATTTTCTGTGATATTGTTGGTTTGAGGCAAGTCTTTTTGTAAAGCCGTCCTAAAAGGACGGGGTTTCTACCCATTTTTTTGATGAATCGAGTTTCCTGCAACCAGCTAGCGGGGCGCTGGGCGGCCAAAGAAGCTGTTGTCAAAGCTCTAGGTACGGGATGGCGGGGCATACGATATGCGGATGTGGAAGTTCGGCGGGACGATCGCGGTGCTCCAAACGTGCAACTGCACGGAACAGCAGCAGCACGAGCCTCACTTTGGGGAAATTGCCAGTGGCAATTTGAGCCTCAGCCACGACGGAGACTACTGCACCGCTACGGCGATCGCCCTTTGTACCCCGCCTGAGAACCACCCCGTCCCGTGATTCGCCAGCGAAACTTAAATCTACAATCTAAATCTTTAAGCTAAAATCGATCGACTGTGAGCCTAAATGACTACCGAAACATACCTGAACCATCCAAACTTCGGCCTCCTCTTCAGGGTATCCCAGGTTGAAGACAGCCAAGAATTATTCACCACACTATACGCCCAGCGCCTATTCTTCTTAGTGACAAACGGCCCTGGCGGCCTGAGATTTGAACCCATCAGCCGCTCCGACGCTCGCCTGATGGTTGAAATTCGCCTGCGAACCCTCCGCCGCAGCGGGCAATACAAAGATTACGACCAATTGCAAGCCATTCACCAGCGTACATTTCAATAGCGAAAATCGGTCATTGGTCATTAGTCATTAGTCATTAGTCATTAGTCATTAGTCATTGGTAATTGGGAATTTCGTAATTGGGAATTCCTCGTTACCAGGCTCTGCCTGGTAATGCAGATCCCGAGGCTCTGCCTCTCTTTACCTCGCCTTGCGGTGGAAACACAGAAGTGTAGCAGATGTTTAAATTAAGTAACCAGGCATCATTAATTACAAACAGACTCTTGACGCTGATTCGGCCCTGGGGCGATATGCAAGTGTAATTAATTCAGCACGCCCTACTGATTAAATTTTCGTTCCGAATTTTCCTGCCCTCCACTTCCGAGCATTGAGCAACCATGACCATTACCTCTCGAATTAACAGCATTCGCCAACACTTGCCGGAATCAGTGCGGTTAATTGCCGTTACCAAACAGGTATCGACTGATGCTATCCGCGAAGCATACCAGGCGGGCATCCGAGATTTTGGGGAGAGCAAGGTTCAAGAGACTGCCGAAAAACAAAGTCAACTGCAAGATTTGCCGGACATCAACTGGCACCTAATCGGCCACTTGCAAGCCAACAAAGCGGCCAAAGCCCTAGAGCATTTCCAGTGGATTCATTCTGTGGACAACTTAAAACTGGCCCGTCGGCTCGATCGCATAGCGGGCGAACAGTCCTGCTCTCGGGAAGTCTGCCTGCAAGTAAAAATGTTGCCAGACCCGGACAAATACGGCTGGACTGTCCCAGAACTGCTTGCCGACCTCCCAGAACTGAACAAATGTCAGAATCTCAAAATTCAAGGTTTGATGACAATACCTCCGCTAGGATTAGATGAGGCGCAAATCCTAGAATTGTTTAACAGCACCCGCGAACTTGCTAATAAAATCCAGCAGCAAAATTTGCCCCACATCCAAATGCAGCAGCTCTCAATGGGGATGTCGGGAGATTATCATTTGGCAATTCAAGCAGGTGCTACTATGATACGGCTAGGAACAAGCTTGTTTGGCTCTAGAAGAGAGGACAACTTGGGTTAAAAATAGAGTAGTTAGCGACCCGCGGCTAACCCGCAACGCGAGTATAGTCGGGGCAGTACAGTCGTGAAGGAGCTTAAATAGTGACCATTTTTTCTAAGCTACGAGATTTTGTAGGCTTCAACAACGAGCCTGAGTACGATTACGAATACGATGAAGCGGATGGAGATCGTTTTCAAACTGTCTACCAACCGCCCGAACCGAATGCCGCTGCCGCAGCAGCAGAAGAAGAACGCCGCCAAAATCGCAGAATGCGGGAGCGGTCAGTAGTAGGATCGACAGGTACGGATGTTGTTGCACCAACCGGGGGAGTAGGGTCAGTAATGAATAACGTGATTGGAATGCCTGGAGCTATGAACGGGATTTCGGAAGTAGTAGTAATGGAGCCGCGCACTTTTGAAGAGATGCCGGCAGCAATTCGAGCGCTAAAAGAGCGCAAGTCTGTGGTTTTGAACCTGACTGTGATGGATCCAGACCAAGCGCAAAGAGCTGTGGACTTTGTGGCGGGCGGTACTTACGCCCTTGACGGTCATCAAGAACGAATTGGCGAAAGCATTTTCTTGTTTACGCCTAGCTGCGTGCAGGTGAGAACTCAGTCTGGTGTGGTTCACGAAGTGCCGCCAGCCCAAGGACGGCCCCGCCCTGCTGCTGCTCCTGCACCGACTGTCTGGCCGGCAGAACAAGCTCAAATGGCTCAGTAGTTAAGAGAAGGAAGAAGGAAGAAGGCCCTTCGGCTTCGCTCAGGGTGAAAAGAGGGAAGAAGGAAGGAAGCAATAAAAAACTGCGAAAAAAAATGAGATTGTTTGTTGGTTTATAGTTTTAAACTTGCCGAAATCTGGCGATCACATTCCGCTTCTTTTTCTATTCTTACCACTTCTTCCTGTTTCTTTTGTTTTTCTTCCTTCTTCCTTCTTCCTTCTTCCCTCTTCCTTCTTCCTTCAGAATGACTAACATAAAATTTGGTACGATCGGCGGCGGGGTAATGGGAGAGGCTCTCCTGTCACGCCTCATAGCACAAAAAGTTTATTTGCCCTCAGAAATATTGGTCAGCGATCCGCAACTCCAACGGCGCGAATTTTTGACGGAAACCTACGGAATCGCTACAACAGCCAGCAATCTAGAAGTTGCTACCGCTACAGAAGTGCTGTTTTTGGCGATTAAACCGCAAATGTTTGATACGGTAGCTTTGGAGTTGGCTGTGGCGGGCGATCGCAAACAAGGAAATAATGGAGAAACGGCTAATTCCCAGCCAGAAGCGTTGATAGTATCTATTTTAGCGGGAGTCCCGCTCAGCAAGCTAGAACCGGCGTTTCCGGGACGCGCTGTGCTGCGGGTGATGCCGAATACTCCGGCGACGGTAGGGGCGGGAATGAGCGCGATCGCCCCGGGGAAACTCGTGCAACCGGCTGATTTAGAATTGGTAAAGCGCATCTTTGGGGCTGTGGGAGAAGTCGTGGAAGTTCCCGAAAGTATGCTGGATGCGGTGACTGGGCTTTCCGGTTCCGGCCCCGGTTATGTGGCAATTTTTATCGAAGCCTTGACAGATGGCGGAGTTTGTGCTGGACTGCCACGGGCGATCGCCTCTCAATTAGCAATCCAAACTGTATTCGGTACGGCGAAGCTATTACAAGAAACAGGAATGCACCCGGCAGAATTAAAAGATCGAGTGACAAGTCCCGGCGGCACAACTATTGCCGGAATTGCTAAATTAGAAAGTAATGGCTTTCGATCTGCTACGATCGAAGCAGTCAAAGCAGCTTATTTGCGTTCCCAAGAATTAGGGAAATAGGTGTTATATTATGTCCGTTCGATTGACCGCAATCAATAAAGTTCGTAGTGCGGACTTTAGTCCGCAGCCGGAGAACGGACTAAAGTCCGCACTACGAACGAACGAAGGGTTTTTGTTATGTCATTAACTGGAAATGATATGATTATCGATCGCTAGCTGCTGTTTCCAATTTCTCTCCAATCCTCGGTTCAGTACCGTTCAACAGACGCTGAATGTTGCTGCGGTGCCGCACAATCACAAACACGCCGCCCGCAATTCCAAACAATATATAAGCCAGCGGTTGATGTAAAACAAACATCAATCCAGCAACGCTAATTGCTCCGATAATCGAGCTTAAAGAAACAATTCGGGATACTGCAAAAACAATTCCAAAAATTCCGAAAGTTCCCAAACCAACTGGCCAGTACAAACCGAGCAAAACTCCCAAACTCGTAGCCACCGATTTACCGCCGGTAAACCCCAGCCAGATAGATTTGCTGTGTCCTAAAACAGCAAATAAACCTGCTAAAGTTGCCATCCAAGGGATGACAGTTGCAGTATTTTCTAAACCTGCGCCGATCGCTAGCTGACTGGTAAAATCTAGAGAGTAAATGTAGCGGGTTAGGGCGATCGCGCTTACGCCCTTCAACACGTCAACCAGCAACACCGCCAACCCCGGCCCCTTCCCCAAAGTTCTCAGTACATTAGTCGCGCCAGTCGAACCAGAACCCACCTCTCGAATATCAATTCCCAGCATCCATTTACCCAAGGTGTACCCAGTCGGAATTGAGCCCAGCAGATAAGCTGCTATTAAAAGTGCGCCATTTAAAACTATCCAGCTAGTCATGTTTTAATTTAATCTTCGTGTATTTTTACAATTTGCAATAGCAAATGTGTTTTTTTCCTTCATAAAGAGGGCGGGTTTTGTCTCGTTCGAGTTGCTTGTTTCAGAGATTCTTAGCTAAACCCGCCCCTACCGGGTATGGTGTGTTTTTTTACCTTCATAAAGAGGGCGGGTTTTGCCTCGTTCGAGTTGCTTGTTTCAGAGATTCTTAGCTAAACCCGCCCCTACCGGGTATGGTGTGTTTTTTTGCTTGTTAAATCAGCAATTACCGATTACCATTACCCGTTACTAATTACTAATTACTCATTCAAAAATCTTTAGAAACCATCAAACTTTGCGGATCTGGAGCAAAGGCCAGCCACAGCGGAAATTGCAGCATTGACAAACTAATTAAATCCTCAGTTTCATCGATCGCAATTAGCGGCAAATTGCCATCTTTCACCAGTCGATCGGCTTTTTGAGCCAAAGCCTCGGGAGACTCAAACATAATAATGCCGCGTTCCGGGCCAAAATCGCTGCGA
>JBBSNU010000419.1:0-5118 GCA_038260455.1 Chroococcales cyanobacterium
GATAAAACTTGTAAGACTGCTAATCTGTCGGGAGTAAATGCACCTGTTGTCAGATTGTTTTCGAGGTAAAGAATGCCGATCGCCTTTCCTTGATGTTGGATTGGCAGACACAAAACTGACTTTGGTTGCTGTTGAATAATGTAACAGTCAGCAGCCCAGGTAGTCTCAGCCGTGGCATCATTAATTACCAAGGTTTCTTGGGTGCGCCAGACATAGTTGATGATGGTGGTGGGAATTTCCTGCGAATCCGCTACCGAAGTAGATGGGGTGTTGCAGGCTTTACCGCTAACGCATTGAGTTGCGATCGCCCATGAATCTCCCTCTCCCAAAATCATCGCTCCTGTTTGGGCTCCCGCATTCTCGATCGCCACTTGCACTAAAGTTGAGAGTAACCGATCCAGATTAATTTCTTCTGACAGGGATTGAGATGCTTTGATTACTGTTGCCAAGTCCAGAATTTCGGACGCTCCTGAAGTGGTGCTTACGACAGTTCCTGTCATCATTTGGGCAATTGTATCGCCTGTGTTTAAGCTCGTTTTCTGGTTGAGAATCGGGGCGAGTAATTGAGGATAGCGTTTTTCTAAATCATCAACTTTGGCTTTAGCGCCCCAGCGTGCATAGCAGTAGTAGGCATCAGTTAAATAGACTTGGGCAATTTTTTCTTTTCCCCATTCTAGATAGAATTTGGCAGCGAGTTCGTTAGCGAGGGCTTCTTCATTGATGTACTCGTTTGCTTGGGCTAGGGCGATCGCGCGATCGTACAAATTCATCGCTTCGATAGTGTTGCCCAAAACTCGCGCTTTTTCAGCTTCTACCAAATCATATTTGTGCTGAAAATTCATCGGAGCAGACTGTGCCCATTTCAGCAGCTTTGCTTGGTTAGTTTCCACTTTCAGCAGCCCGAGTTCTGGTGAAAAATTGGTAATAGAAAGTCGCACTAAAGAATCGTAATAATAGAAGATAGGAACATTCATTAAACCTAGGCAGCCATCGATAAACTCTTCACTTTTTACGGCATTTTCTAATCCGATATCGCTGCGATCGAATAAATAACCAAGAATCATTTTATGCAGATAGAGCGAGTTCAGTGAAACTCTATCGTTGGCTTTTTCTAGAACTGGCAGCATTTGTGCTTCGTTATATGCTTCACCTATTAAAAGCAGCGGATTTTCTGTTTTCTCCAATAAATTAATCGCTGTTTGCCAAAATATTTTCAGCCAATTCAAAGGAGTTATTTGCCGTTTTTGGGCAATTACATAACTGTAGTTTGCCATCTCCTTTTCAAGTGCTGATAGTTCCTGTCCGGCAAAATAGGCATAGTGACATTTTTCCATAGCAGAATAGCTGGCGTGCGCTAAATCTCCATTTTCCAAACCACTTTGATAACCGGCTGCAAAAATTGGCTGAGTTAACCGTAAATGCTGTTGACCATGAACTGAAAATGCTGCCACTTTAAATAACACAGCACTCTTGATTTTCTTAGCATTTAAGTGTTCCACTAAATTGACAGCAAAACAGCCATATCTGTAAGATGCCTCAAAGTCTTCGACTACGATATTGAGAATGATCGCATAATCAGCAAAAGCATAAGGTGAGAAAAGTGAATGACCATATTGGAGCAACAAATTCACTTCTGTACACCCCAGGTGCGGAGTTAAAAATGGTGCAGATTGAGCCGTCGCAGGAGTCAGACTGCATATAATTCGCAGGGCTGCTAATTTATACCCATCTGTCATCGGAGGCAGGTTCATTAGTTCCTCATTGCTCTTTCCTGCTAAAGCCTCGGCTGTGGCTTTTACTGTTTGTTCAATTTCTTGATGAGTTGGTGATGCCGGCAAGTTGACTCCGAGTAGAGGCAACACTTGCAAACCAATTGCAATCGCTTCTAGTTGTTTAGTTTCTGCTATGCAGGCGGAAATTTTTACTTCATATACTTTGACTTGATCTAAAATAGTTTTTGCCTTTTGCAGCACAATTGCAGCCAATTGCTCCATCTGTTCAAAGTCGGCGTTGAGGTATGCTGCTTCAGTGGCTTCTACATACAAAGATAGTGTTAACTGATAACTGGTTTCCCAGCTATCTTTTGCCAGAAGTTTTCTCCCAAAATTCAAATAATTTATGGAGGCTGTATAAGCCGTTGAAGTTTTAGCTTTACTTCCGGCCATTAAATTTAATTGAGCTAGTTCATCTCGCTCAGTCTGACAGTCAATTAAATCGACTCCAATATTTAACTGGTTGACAATATCAAAAATTTTCTCTTCTTTTTCTGCTTCAGGGGTATTGCTCAACAGCAGTTGCCCAATTTTGAGATGAGTGGACTGTTTCCGCTCTTCGGGAATCAGAAAATATGCTGCTTGCTGCACTCTGTCATGCAAAAATCTGTAGGGAACCGATAAATCAGACGTTTGTGTAACTTCAACGGATTCTGAGTCCTGAAAGAACTTGTACACTTCAGTGATGGGAATAATTAACCCTTCTTGCAATGCTCTCCACAAGTCATCCGCTGTTTCTGCTTGAGATTTTTCGTTGACAATTGCCAGAGTTGATAAGTCAAATTTGTTGCCAATACAAGCGGCTAGTTTCAAAACTTCCTGAGTATTTACAGGCAACTTTTGCAACTGAATTGCCATAAACTCGACCACATCATCGGTCAAAGCTAGCGCCCTGACTTGGGCAATATCACACTGCCAATAGCTGCGTTCAAAATCAAAGGTAATTAACCCATCGCCGTGTAGGAATTTGAGAAATTGAGTAGCAAAGAAAGGATTGCCTTGGGTTTTTCTAAGCACCAGTTCTGTTAAAGGAACTGCTCTTTCTAATGGACAACTCATGGTATCGGCGATCAGGCGATTTAGGGAATGTTGATCTAGGGGTGCTAAAGTAATTTGATTGACTGTTGCTGAGTCTTTGCGAATTTCATCCAATGTCAGCATCAGTGGATGAGCAGCGAAAACTTCGTTATCCCGATACGCTCCGATTAACAGCAAATAGCGGGTATCTGTCTCGCTTACCAACAACTGCATTAACTTCAAAGAAGCCGAATCTGCCCACTGCAAATCATCCAAGAAAATGACTAAAGGATGCTCTTGTGTGGCGAATACTCCGATAAACTTACCGAAGAGCAAATTAAAGCGATTTTGAGCGGCAATTCCCTCTAATTCTTGGACTTTTGGCTGCTTGCCGATCAGGTGTTCTAATTCTGGGATGACTTCGATAATTACCTGGGCATTTTCACCCAAAACTTTTAAGATTTTGGCTTGCCATTTCTGCACTTCTGCGGTACTTTCAGCGAGCAGTTGCCGCATTAAATTCTGGAAGGATTGTACCCAGGCAGAAAAGGGAATATCGCGCTTGAATTGGTCAAATTTCCCTTTGATGAAGTAACCGCGCTGGCGGACAATTGGTTTGTGAACTTCGTTGACGGCGGCGGTTTTGCCGATGCCGGAAAAGCCGGCGACTAGCATGATTTCGACCCCCCTATGTCCCCCCTTAGTAAGGGGGGATTCATGGGGGGTGGCAACGCGATCGAATGCTGCTAATAATGTGTTAACTTCGGTTTCTCTGCCGTAGAGTTTTTCGGGTATGGTGAAGCGATCGCAAATATCCCTAGCCCCCAAGCTAAACTGGTTAATTTTGCCGGTTTCTTGCCACTGCTGCCAACAGGTTTCCAAGTCATACCTGAGTCCGAAAGCATTTTGATAGCGTGCTTCTGGGTTTTTGGTCATCAATTTCACAGTGATGTCATTCAACATTGCCGGGATGGTTGGTACGAGTTCGATTGGCGCAGTTGGAATCTTGGCAAGATGGGAGTGAACTAACTCCATTGGCTCGGTAGATTGAAAGGGTAATTGTCCTGTCAGCAGTTCGTAAAATGTGACTCCCAGCGAGTAGAAATCGGTGCGGTAGTCGATACCTCGATTCATTCGACCGGTTTGTTCGGGAGACATATAATTTAACGTTCCTTCGAGAACGTTAGGGCTGATAATTTCTTGGTTTTCTCTGGGTAAAAGGGAAGAGATACTGAAGTCGATGATTTTGACTTCTTTGGTATGGGGATTAATTAGAATATTCTGAGGTTTGATATCTTTGTGAATAATTCGATTTCGATAGAGTCCTTCTAATACTTGGACTGTTTGAATAGCTATTGGTAAAAAATCGTCGGGACTTAGTTTACGAAGGGCGGTATATTCGGCAAGAGAGATGCCTCCAAAGTCTTCCATGACTAAAGCAAAACCGTTGCGGTAGTTGAAGAGTGCTAGGGGTTTGACTATTCCTGTTAGGTCAAGATTTTTGGTAATTGTGTATTGATTCCGAAACTGTACGAGTTCGTTGAAACTGGGATATTCGCTTTGGAGGATTTTGATGACGACTGGTTTTTGGTCTGATTGGGAAAGGGCTCGGTAAACTTGGGTTCTAGAACCGTTGTAAATGCGATCTAGGAGATGATATCCGGGAATTGTTAGTGAAGTGTCTGTCATGGGATGTATTCTCCATTAATATTTTCCTGGTGTTTTAGGTGGCGGGATGTGATGTAGTAATTCTCGAATTTAATTGTGAATTTTAGATGACTGTAGGGTGCGTCAGGGGGTGTTTTTTTAGTCGGTAGTCAAAACATTCTAACCTGACGCACCCTACTACTATTTTGTCAGGTGCGTCGCTATCAGATTGTCGATATTTCTTTGGGAATTTTTGATGGCGACGCACCCTACGATAACTGACGCACCCTACTACTATTTTGTCAGGTGCGTCGCTATCAGATTGTCGATATTTCTTTGGGAATTTTTGATGGCGACGCACCCTACGACTTGTGAATTTTAAAATTTTCGGCAAGGACTAAATGACACCCGATGAAAGGGCGATGTACCGTAACGTTCTAAAGCTAACTTATGTTTAGCAGTACCATATCCTTTGTTGTTTGTCAAGTCATATTCGGGATACTTGAGGGCCATTCGCAGGATTAATTCATCGCGCCAAACCTTGGCGACAATGCTAGCAGCGGCAATCTGAATCGATCGCGCATCACCCTTAATCATCGTCTCTTGTGCGATCGCCAAATTAGGTATTCTTTGATTGCCGTCAACCAAACACAAATCCGGCGTGACATTCAACTTCAAAATC
>JBBSNU010000420.1:0-5105 GCA_038260455.1 Chroococcales cyanobacterium
GCCAAGTCTAGATCCCCCTCAATCCCCCTTAAGAAGGGGGACTTTGAGAAGTTTTAGATTTGTCATTTGTAGCCAAGTCTCGATCCCCCGAAATCCCCCTTAAGAAGGGGGACTTTGAAGCCTTCAGGTTCTCCCACTTTCTTAAAGAACTTTGACACTCTTGTCCCTCTTGTCCCCCCCTTCTTAAGGGGGGCTAGGGGGGATCGAAAGCCTAAGCATCCAACCCTAAATTACCCTCACTCCCCAATCCTTTCAACGTTAGAACTCTTAACAAAAATCCTGCGCGTCATACCCATACCCATCGGCGTTTTCCTCCCCAACCCGCAGTACAGAGAAAAATCAGCCAAAGCATTAATTTGTTTAATCGCCAACGGCTCCACATCCCCTAAAATCCGATAGCTAACCTCCCCAACAATCCCGACAAAACTGCTGTCATAGTTAGTCAATATTTCAGTTTTGATATTGACAAAACTCGAAAAAACTGCATCCAACAATAGCGGCGAAAATTCAATACCGCTGTACTTGTTCCAGCGACTGAGAAGACTATTAAAAACGCATTCTCTCGTCGGCAAAACAGAATCAAATTTGCCCTGACGAAAAGCCGCCGGAGTAGCAATACTGAACGCAATCAATCGATTAGTTTCCGATGCTTGCTGATACAATTGAGAGTAATCGCAAGCATTCGCCCAAGGCCAATCTAACTGCGGCGTTCCCAGAATCTTAGTAATCAACAAATCAGTAGGGCCAAGATGCCACGGCTTCGAGGGATTGAGATTCAGCCAAAGCTGAGTTAATTTGCCGAATAAAGTATCATCCAATAGACTAATTCGCCACCAACAAAGAGTATGTTCGGGAATAGGTTGTGTGTGTTCCCATTGCAGGGAATGGTGTTTTTTGAAAGGGCATTTTTTAGTTTGTAAAGGGCTGAGACTGAAGGCTTTATCGGCGGTGGCTTCGTGGAGGTAGTCGCCGAGTTCTTTGTCAACGGAGCTCGCGAGGGTGAGGAAGAGGGCGTGCAGGTGTCTTCCCGTTAGGTATCCGGGGGATATTGGGGAGAGGGGGAGGAGGTTCAGGACTAGGCTGTGCGGCATAGTTTGGTTATGGTTGATTGTTGGTCAATACGGTTCAGTTAGCGCTACTGTCATTGCGCTTCGGGAAAGCAATCGCAAAGACTATGGCAGTTCTCGATTAACTAATTTTCTCGTTCCCAGGTTGAACCTGGGAACGCATTTATAGAGTCTCTGCCTCGTATTAATTAGCCCGAAAGCGATATTCCATACAGGCTGGAATTCGGAGGTTTTCAAACTGGTAATATTGACCGCGAATTTTGATATTTTGAATCAAACTTACCGGGGGCATATTAACCACATCGTAGCTGAACACTTGATGGGAAAACATCACGTCTAAGGGATTGAGCAAATAAGGGAAAATGAAATCGCCATTTTTGGATACAAAGTTGACAATTTCTTCAGTCGTTAACTCAGCTTTGCTCATCCACTTTCCCAGACGAATCCATTTCGCCAGTTTCAGAGACTTCTCTGAAATCACGAAAAACTCGAATTTGCTTTCAGCAGCAATTTCTTTGGTTCTGCCAAAACTGGGGATATTTTTCTGGGTTTTTTCCATCTCAACGTGATAGTTGTTGTTGGCGTATTTCCAGGTGTTGAGAGTGGATGCGTGAGAGATAGAGCGCGCCGGAGTTACATAAATCCCCTGTTGGTTGAGCGCGGTTAAATGCTGCTCGTATTTAGGAATTTGTTCGGGACAAAAATAGCGATAGGAATCTTCTTCAGCAACGGTGGTGGAATAGATTTCGCTATCCACCAAACCGAGGGCGTAACAAAGCGCGTAATTGTGAATTACAGGCTCTGTTTCGTAAAGTCTTCCTATCTCGCGAGTTGCAAAATATAAACTATCGTGCAACTCGATTTGACAGCGGTAAATTAATACCATGATTACTTACCTGCCTTGGCTGATTTTTTAGGTTCTGTTTGTTCCTCATCTGATTTCTTTTTTTTGATGTGCTTATCGGCATAAAATTTCGCCTCATCATCAGCTTTTTTCAACATCTTTTTGAGTTCATCTTCATTGCCAATAATAGCTTTCACGTCTGTCAGTAATGGCGTAAACTTATCCCCAATCAAGTCTTCATGCACGATAAATTCCTCAGCCATTAATGTTTGGATAGCAGCGCTAGCAGCCACAATCACATCATCTTCATTGAGAGGGTTGTTGGAATTAAGTTTATCATCACCCTGCAATTTGTCGTAAATTGCTTGCGTCCAGCGGAGGTTACTGGTAATTTCGCCGTCGGCAAATACCACGCCAATTAACTCATTTCTGACTCTACCTGTGCGAGTGGTTTGAGCGCCATAGTGCCGCGTTCGGAGGATGTTGTTGAAAACATACAAAAAACTAGCTTCCGTAGGGTCTTTTAGGGTGACAATGCTCGGAAAGAAAATCTGGGGTTTGATGTGGTCTTGCTGATTGATGCGACTGGTAACTTCCCCCGGCTTGGTACCTGCTTCGCCCTTAGATGCCATTGTGCCATTCTCAAAGGGAGCATTGAGGGTAAAAGTCTCGTGAGATTCGT
Organism: Chroococcales cyanobacterium; assembly: GCA_038260455.1. Taxonomy (GTDB): domain Bacteria; phylum Cyanobacteriota; class Cyanobacteriia; order Cyanobacteriales; family Microcoleaceae; genus Microcoleus. Next base: position 2,594 of record JBBSNU010000420.1, read on the forward strand.
CAAAAGCGGTAATTGAAAATGCTGTGTCAACTACTACTTTTGATTTTTCTGAACCAGAGTCACCGATCGCAAATCCGTAGATAATGCAATCAGGATTATTCATGGCAAACTTAACATTATATTCGCAATCTTCAGCCGTCATAAAACCGTAGTTACGCAGCAACTCGCGACCGACTAAACGTTCTGGTGTAGATTGCTTGCGCTTAAACATGGTCAGGCGGCTGATAGGTTTTTCGTCTTGAATTCCTGACCTCACCCGCGCTTTATTCAGTTCTCCATCGGTTTGAAACAGAGGATAAGATTCCGTCACCCGTACAGTCAGAAAATGAGCATATTTCCCCATTGGTTTGTAGGGAATTTCTGTGTGAAAAAATTTAGAGTTGACGGTTTTCAAGAAAGCCATGATTTGTCTCCTATGTAAAAATGTTAGTTGTGTAGTTGGCGCGTAGCTTGTCAAACAAGAGCTTCCGCTTTAATTGTCAGCTTCATCCTGAGATTCATCAGGAGGTTTGTCACCTTTATCGCGATTGTCTTTGTCATTCTCTAAACGATAAAGGAATTCGCAGGTGTCGCGAATTAAGTTAATTTGACGGCCGGCTAAACGAGCCCGATCGCCCGCAAATGATTTCTCAAATACCTCCTCAACAAAGTATCGAGCAAATTCTAAAATTGCCTCTCGTTCTTCCTCGCGCTTGCTGAAAATCCAGCGCCCTTCAGCAGTAGAAGCGTGAACGCGATCCATCAGCTTTGAAACTTCAGCAGCAACAACAACAACTAAAGAAAAACTGCGATCGGCTTCCAGGATAGTTTTAGCAGCAATATCAATCGGTTTCAGCACAGCATTTGCTTTGGGATTGTATCGCTTACTTGCACGGTAAAATCTGCGATACAATTCTGTCAGTTTTTGGGGGTGGTTTAAACTTGATGCGGTTGTCACAGTCAATCTTTCCTCTTCATGATTATAGTGGGCATAGGAGTCAAAACAAGGGTAAAAATGATAAGCATAAAGCTTAATCTTTTGAATTGATGCCGTTTCATTTTTCTGTTTACGAACCCATTTATTTAGGTAGCTAAACACATAAAGCGGGCTGGTTTCAAAATCCTTGGCGAGTTCGGTAAGTTTACCCCAGTTGGAGTCATAACCGGACTTCCCCTGTTTGGCATTAACATCAAGGTGAATCGCATAAGCAGCGGTTAACACATTCAAAGGTGCAGGATAAGATTTGCCGTTTTCCTCCCAACCTTCTAGGATGTAGTCGAGGCGAAAGCGATCGCGCTTCGTCAACACCCTAAAAGCTTGGGGTACACTGTCCAAAAATACGCTTTCTTCAAATTCCGCACCGTCCTTAAAAGGCGGAATAGGCGACTCTGAGACTACGGTTTTGACATCCAGAATCATCGGGAAAGCAAAAGCTAGCCAAGCTGGCATAACCCAAGATTCTGTATCAGTAGCATCTTTCCCTGGTGGCAGCGCCATGAAGTAAAATGTTAGGGGTTGGTCTTCGGGATAGGAAAGTTTGAAGGTGCGGTCTTTTCCTGGTTCGATGTTTTCATCGATTAGAAAAGCATCGATGCTTTGGTAGCGATCGCGCCCAAAATTAGCTTGCAAATCCTTGCTGATAAAATGATTACGAATGCTGGTATCAAAGCGGGTTTGGGCAATGCTAGTGTAGGCTTTTTGCAGAAACTTATTTGTCTCTGGGGTGAAGTAGTATGTGGGATAAAAATACAGATAGCGATATTTGCCATCTTCAAATTTTTTGCCCACAGCTTGAGTTTGATTCATTAAAATTTGCCTCAGCATCATTTCCAAACCTGCAATACTGGAAATATTACGTTTGGCGTTAGAACCTCCCAACATTTGTTTATTTGTGTAAACTTGAGGAGTGAACAAAACGGCTGATTCCATTTGTTCTGTCACCGTATAAGCTGAATGAGAAATTGAACAGATTAACTGTCTTCCTCTACCCTGTTTTTTAGCGAGTTGGTAGCGTTCCAACTCATCTAAAAATACGTCAGCGGATGCTGTGTCTAATGGTGTATTTCCGGGTAACATGACAACCCGCGTTACCCACAGCCGCAAATCGTCCCAACCGTCGGGCAATTTGTACTGTGAAACAATGGGTTTAATCATTTGGGAAATGTGGGCGATCGCCTGTTCGCAAACCTCCCGCACATCCTCAATTCCTGGGTGATGTTCTAGGTACTTTGCTGCTAAATAGTACCATTCGTAAGGAACGCCGCCTGTGTTGCCTTTGAGCTTAAGTTCTTTCAGGCGTTCATTAATCCGTTGAATTTCTCTCAGGGCTGGTAGATACTCTGAAATGTTCCAAAACTTGGCAATTTCCTCGACAATATCTAGATGAGGTAGTGCGGGTAGTTTTTTGTCTTTCTTGCGTGCAGATTCGATGGTATTAACCTGTTCTCCCCAAATCTTGCGACTCACTAAGTCGCCAAGTTCGGCAATTTGGTCAATCCGCAGATCGTCGTCAAAGTTGAAGTTGCGATCGGC
>JBBSNU010000421.1:0-5094 GCA_038260455.1 Chroococcales cyanobacterium
GAGGCAAAGCGGACGTAAGCGACTTCGCTCAACGGTCGCAGGTGCAACAATACCAGTTCCCCAATGTCTGAGCTGGCGAGTTCTCGGATCGATCGACCTTGGAGTTGCGCTTCAATTTCTTCTGCCAGAGTTTCTAGCTGCCCGGAGGACAAACCGGTTTTTTCGCAGGCCCGAACCAGTCCCCTGACTAATTTTGACCTGTCAAAAGATTCGCGCTTGCCGTCCCGCTTGATCACTGTAATCGGCACAAATTCTATGCGTTCGTAAGTTGTGAAGCGGTGCTGGCATCTCAAACACTCGCGCCGCCGACGGATGCTTTGACCTGATTCGGCTGAACGCGATTCGAGAACGCGACTATTTGTATGTTGGCAGGAGGAACAGCGCATGATTGCTGATTGTAACAGGCGTTGCCAGCAAATTGCCATTCATCAGACCACGCGGTTAGATGAATGACGGGACTAGAAAAATTACTCAGGATACAGCGGTGAGTATGTGTGTCAAGTTAAGCTGCGAACGTAGTATCAGTCTGCTGTTTGTTGACTGGGGCTGATCCCCCCTAGCCCCCATTAAGAAGGGGGGAACCGGAATATCTCAAAGTCCCCCGACTATCCAGGGGGCGGAAATTCTCTCAAAGTCCCCTTTTTTAAGGGGGATGCGAGGGGGATCTAGACTCAGCTATAAACAAGAGATACAAAGGTTTTTAGGCCATTGTTGACACGACGAAAGGCTGCCGCCGTATGGCTAATTATTTGCCAATCCGGGGTGGTTCCCGAAAGGCGATCGCAAAAAATAGTACACCTAAAGCTAAAGCCAGAATCAAAATGTAAGCAACGCTTTCCATGTTAAATTTTCCCTATCTTCCCTTGCCGTCTTATTTTATCTTAATTGCTGGTTTTATTTTTAACTAAAAAAACCCGGTTTCTTCAAGAAACCGGGTTTTGTGTACCGGGGAAGTTTCCGGCGTGCCCGTGGGGCTGGCGAAAACTAGATAGATTCTTCTCTTCTTGTGGTCACGTCGCCCAATTTTTGGAACAGGCCCCACTCGACTTGTTCTTCTAGGTCAGCCTCAACTCCAGCAAACACGTCGCGGAAGATTGTCCGAGAACCGTGCCAGATATGGCCGAAGAAGAACAGCAAAGCAAAGCAAGCGTGTCCGAAAGTGAACCAACCGCGAGTCGAAGTGCGGTAAACACCGTCAGAATTCAAGGTTTCGCGATCGAATTCAAAGAGTTCACCCTTTTGGGAGGCGAGAGCAAACCTCTTAACATCTAGAGGATTATCAAAGGTTTGACCGTCAAATTCGCCACCGTAAAAGCTGACAGTAACTCCCGTTTGTTCAAAGCTGTATTTTGATTCAGCGCGGCGGAAGGGGATGTCAGCGCGAACGACTCCATCTTTGTCCGTCAAAATGACTGGGAAAGTTTCAAAGAAGTTCGGGAGGCGGCGCACCGACAATACCCGACCTTCACTGTCAGTAAATACTGCATGGCCGAGCCAGGTTTTCGCGATACCGTCGCCGTTGACCATCGGGCCAGCGCGGAACAAACCGCCTTTAGCCGGAGAGTTGCCCACGTAGTCGTAGAAAGCCAATTTTTCGGGAATTCGCTCGTAAGCTTGTTGGAAGCTTTGGCCGGAGGCTAAGCTAGCTTGAGCTCTGCGATCGATTTCTTGTTGGAAATAGTTGCTATCCCACTGATAGCGAGTCGGGCCAAAAAGTTCGATCGGAGTAGCAGCAGAACCGTACCACATCGTACCCGCAACCACAAAGGCCGCGAAGAACACAGCAGCGATACTGCTAGAAAGTACAGTTTCGATATTCCCCATCCGCAGGGCTTTGTAAAGACGTTCTGGCGGCCGCACGCTCAAGTGGAACAAACCGGCAATTACGCCGACTACGCCCGCTGCAATGTGGTGAGCCACGATGCCGCCCGGATTGAACGGATCGAAGCCTTCAGGGCCCCAAGAAGGCGCCACTGCCTGGACGTGACCGGTCAGGCCGTAGGGGTCGGACACCCACATTCCCGGGCCGAAAAGTCCCGAAAGGTGAAATGCGCCGAAGCCGAAGCAGAGCAAGCCGGAGAGGAACAGGTGAATGCCAAACATTTTTGGCAAGTCGAGGGCTGGTTCGCCGGTGCGGGAGTCTCTGAAGAGCTCCAAGTCCCAGAATACCCAGTGCCAGACTGCTGCTAAGAACAGTAAACCAGAGAGGATGATGTGAGCGATCGCAACGCCTTCAAAAGACCAGTAGCCAGGATCGACGTTACCTTCGCCCGTGACGCTCCAACCGTTCCAAGAACCGGTGACTCCCAAGCGAGTCATGAAGGGCAGCACGAACATCCCTTGACGCCACATCGGGTTCAGAACGTTGTCTGAGGGATCGAAAATTGCTAGTTCGTAAAGGGCCATCGAGCCGGCCCAACCTGCCACGAGGGCAGTGTGCATTAAGTGTACAGAAATCAATCGGCCTGGGTCATTTAAGACGACTGTGTGTACGCGATACCAGGGTAGTCCCATTGACTGCGGTTCTCCAAGGTGTAAGTGATGATGTCATTTTGACGGAAAATTCAGATTTTCCATCCCGAGCGGTGATGTCCGGGGTTTAAATTCTGTCTTTTGCCGAATCCTTTCTACCTTCACAGGAGGAGGTATAAAAATGAAAGTTATTTAAAGAAGTGTATCTAGTGTTAGAACCGATTGCAATATGTTCGACATTACATTAATTGTGGACTGTCGATCGAGCAACGGGCGGCGATCGCCCCGAGGCGTTCGAGAACTTGCTCGGCATCGATGAGTCTGGTAAGGGTGACGTTGCCAATATTTTTTCCCGGATCTGCCGGATCGAGAGGGGCTCCGGGTTGGACTTCTACCATGAGTACAGCGTCTTCTACGCGGTAGAGCCACATTTTTTCATTTCGATCGGAAAGGCAGAGGTTGAGCTGTTGGATATCCGGCTGTCGTCTCCAGGCGGCGGCTGTCCACTCGCCGCCAACCCCCCAGACGCGCCCGACTTTCCAGCCGTCGGATAAGAAAAAATATTTCATTTGCTGTGTACGGTTGTTAATTATTTGTTGTTATAGCGCAGATGGTTGTGTTGAGGGCGATCGATCGTGGTGGATGTTACGGGCGATCGCATGGCTGAGCTCTGGATTAGTTTACCTCAATTATGACAGTTCGATATTTGACAAAACCTTTTATCGTACTATATAATGATATTAAATGATAGGTACCCCGAACTGCACGGGGAGGTATGGTACGGTTGCAATGCCGTGCGCCTGTCAGAGACAAGGTGCCCCGAACTGCACGGGGAGTTATGGTACGGTTGAGATACCGTGCGCCTGTCAACCTTAAACATGATTTAATAATCATACCATCACTACCAAAATAACGCCCTGCCAAGGCGTAGAGAGTTATTTTAAGCCCCTTTTTAAAGAGGGTTAAGCTCTCAATCATGGCGAAATCCACGACTATAATAGTCGTGGATTCGCATTTAAACTTACCCTTCATTTTAGCGGTATTCAAAGTTAATTTTAGGCGGGAGAATAGGAATTTTTAACAACTGTATTTTCGGCTCAAGCAGATTGAATGCTTCCTCCAATTCGGTATTGCCACTGGCTGTCCCTGCTTCCTTTGAACTACGATCGATCAAGTACACCACATAATCTGCTAGCTGCAAACCAGTGTAAAATGCTGAGAAGCCAAACAAAGGTAGTTCCACAAAATTAGAAGATTTTGTTTGTGACCTCCAATCTCGATACACTCTGATCAATCTCCCATCCTGAATACTGGTATGCTGAGTTGAGCGCGAATCCATAAGTAATATTCCAGTGTCGTTATGTTCATTTAGATAAGCATCTAGCTGCTCTAATAATTGAGTAAAACTTAAGCGATACAAACCAGTTTCATCTTTAATATCTTCGCTGGTCTCGCGCAATCTTTTTTTGTTGACTTGAACAGCGAATATATGACAAGGTAAGCTGTTAGTCATTTAAATTTCTTGCCTGAACCCCTTACAGTATCGGGTATAGACCACAAATAATGCAGTTTAAATGTGGAACAGCTTAGGTGGCTTATAGTTTCTGAAACTTTCTTGAACGCTCGAAGACGGAATTCCCTTTGAAAAGTCTTAAATGAACCCACACCTTGCCAAATATCGCGCCCCTTAAGTTCCCAGTCTTCAGGTTCCTTCCCACTAAATAGTTCCTTTTTAAGTGCTGAAACTTCTCTTTCCATTTGTGACCAGTGCTGGACATGAATAGCAAAGCTAGCTAAAAAAAAGAAATTTGTCTCCATATCTTTCCAGCCAGTGCCACCCTCATCAACGTAAAATAAAATTGTCATCTTGCCTTATGGTAATTTTTTGACATAAACGCTACATTATAAGTGTTTTTTAGCCTGTAAGTTATACTAGAATAAAGACAAGACTAAAACCCCATCTCTCACCTGCGCTTATATTTTGATCGCAAATATCCAGGATACAAGCCCTCAGATTAATCCGTGGAGTCACCTATTCAATCTAAAATCTAAAATCTAAAATCTAAAATCTAAAATCGAATGACTGCACAAACCCCAGTAGAATTTCAAGACAGTTTCGACATCATCGTAGTAGGTGGCGGACACTCGGGCTGCGAAGCCGCCCTCGCCACATCTCGCCTCGGATGCCGCACGCTTTTACTCACCCTCAACCTCGACAAAATCGCGTGGCAACCATGCAATCCAGCCGTCGGCGGGCCCGCGAAAACTCAACTTACTAACGAAGTGGATGCCTTGGGCGGCGAAATCGGCAAAATGGCCGATCGCACTTACCTACAAAAGCGCGTCCTCAACGCTTCCAGAGGCCCCGCAGTGTGGGCGCTGAGAGCACAGACAGACAAGCGGGAATACGCCGCCGTGATGAACAATATTGTCGAAAATCAAGAGAACTTGACCGTCCGCGAAGCAATGGTTACAGACTTAGTTTTGGGCAAAAACGAAGAAATTATCGGCGTTGAAACATACTTCGGCGTTGCCTTTGAATGCAAAGCCGTAATTCTCACCACTGGCACATTTCTCGGCGGCACAATTTGGGTTGGCAACAAGTCGATGCCGGCCGGACGC
>JBBSNU010000422.1:0-5085 GCA_038260455.1 Chroococcales cyanobacterium
GCGGGGACGCTCGCACTGTAAAAAAAATCCTTTTTGTGAAAATGAGATGCTCGCCAATTAATTTCCCTCGCAGGCAATCTCAAAAGCGATAGAGGGCGAGGTAACTGTCCTTTCGTCAACCCGAAGACTTGCTTGGGCTGCGCTATTCTAAAAATTCGCTGGCTGAAGTCGCCCTCAACTGTCAACTGTTGAAGAATATGGGGGTTAATCTTCCCAAGTTAAAATTCACAGTTAAATACGATCGATAAGTTAACTGTTATACAATTACATGAATACCAATTAATGAAGCAATAGACTCCTAAGATGAACTACAATTTTTTTTATTGTAATTCACAATACAACCAGTTATAGTATATTGAGTTAATCTCGGAAAAGTGTTAACAGTAGGTTGGTTGCTGCTGTATAGTTCATTTTGGATATGCGCTGTGTTTGCTAAATTTATCACGCCACCCCTAGAACCCGAAAAACTACCTAAAAATTTATCTTTAGAATCTACTCTTAAAGATTTGGCTGTATTTAATATTCAGGTTCAACCTTCATGCCTTGCCAAAGACGTAGCTCGGTTGTTTCAGTCTCACCCGCTGCTTCCGGGAGTTATCTTGACCGTAAATGGCGAATTTTTAGGGATGATATCTCGCAGGCGATTTACGGAACGCATGAGCCGCCCTTACGGAGTAGATATATTTGCTTGCCGACCGATTGCGGCTTTGTATCAAATAGCTAAAACCGATATTTTGATTTTACCAGGAGTAGCCTTAATTGTCATGGCAGCTCAGCGAGCAGTGCAGCGACAGCCGGAACAGCTTTACGAACCGATTGTCGTGCAGTTAGAACCTCAAGTTTACCGACTGTTAGACGTGCATCAAGTGTTAGTAGCTTTATCTCAAATCCACCAACAAGCTACTTGGTATATTAGCGAACTTTATTATAATTTATCTGTCACGCAATCGGAGTTGGAAGCAGCAAATTCTCAATTAACAGCAGCTAATTTGGAATTATATCGCCTTGCTAACTCAGATGGTTTAACTCAGGTAGCCAACCGACGCTGTTTTAATGAATACTTAGAGAAAGAATGGCAAAAATTGGGAGAAGAAGCAGCAGAAATATCTTTAATTTTATGCGATATTGACTTTTTTAAGAAATACAACGATACTTACGGACATCAGGCGGGAGACGCTTGTTTGCAACAGGTAGCCAAAACTATTGTTGAGGCGGTAAAATTCTCAGCAGGGGAAGTTTTGCGGGAGACGCTGGTGGCTCGTTACGGAGGTGAAGAATTTGCGGTGATTTTGCCTCGAACTTCATCCGACATGGCTGTCACGATTGCAGAGCAAATTCGAGTTAGGGTGAAAAAACTTGAAATTAAAAATATTAAATCGCCAAACTATGCTAGTGTTACATTGAGTTTGGGAGTATCGAGTATGATGCCTCGATCGGAGAGTTCAACAAAAGATTTGATTGCTGCTGCAGATCGTTCGCTTTATGAAGCTAAAGGCCGAGGGCGCGATCGAGTAATTTTAGGTAATATGAAGCTGGAATTAGTAGACGAGCGGGAAAATTTGGTGAGAAATGTTGACGGGATATGAGATAATTGGGAGTCGAGCCGGAAAGATTGAGTTCGATCGCCCGATCGCAATTTTACATCCAAGCACGATCAGCCGTCCAGTGCCTGTCTGAAGATTCATAAATCCTCACACCTTCCAATCCCGCAGTTTCGATCATTGTCTGTATTTCAGCCAGAGTAAAAGCCGCGTGTAGCGAATCGCTGAATAACTGTTTCTGATGCGAGTTGCAATCGACCGCATACACCTCAACTAAATTATCCCTGATTGCTTCATCTTCGGGCCTGAGTAAATCCCGCAAAAATACTGCTCCGTTCGGTTTTAAGACTCGCCTCGCTTCGCGCAAAAACGGCAGCGGATCGGGCAAATGGTGGATAATGCTGTTAGAAATCACCATATCAAAATAACTGTCTGGATACGGCATAGCTTTAGCATCAACTAATTCTAGCTTAATTTGCGATCGCACATTCGCCTCAGACACATTTTCCAGTCCTAATTTCAACATATTTGCCGACATATCGATGCAAGTCATTTCCCAAGCAGGGCGCATTTGAGCAATGGCGATCGGGATTCTCGCCGTACCAGTCCCAGCATCTAAGATTTTCCCACATATCGGCCCGAGTTCGATCGCACTTTTAGCAAAAGCCGCATTCACCTCAGTAAAATCCATCGAGTCATACTCAACAGCTTCTTCCCAAGTATCCATAACCTCCGGTTCTAAAACGCGCTGCATAAAACTTGTCCTATCGTCTGACATTTCCAGATACAGACTTAGTTTAGCCTGCAAAATCTCAACCAAATCCGGCTGCATATATTTGTAATTATCGGGGATTTGCAGACAAATAACTTGCTTGCCTTGAATACTTGCGGGAAACTTGCTGCGAAGTCGATCGGCGTGCTTCTTCTCCATCACAAATATCCAATCCGCCCAACCGACAAGACCTTCAGTTACTCTAATTCTCGCAGCTTTTTCCGTTCGGGCCGATCGCACGCTGTAGCCACTAACTTTCTCGCATATAGCGGTTCTCAAAAAAGTGAGGTATGCCCTATGCCCTATGCCCTATGCCCTATGCCCTATGCCCTATGCCCTATGCCCTATGCCCTATGCCCTATGCCCTATCCCGTTCGCGTACCTCATCTTTCTGAGAAAGGCTATATCTTCTCGGCAGTCAGACTTCTCCACTTATTCCGGCTGCAAACAAACAGTATCTTGATTTTATCCATCAGACACAAGTACAAAATTCTCTGTTAATTTGGGAAGAAAGTAAAAATCTTGATCGCATTTTTGTCCGATCGCACCTTACATATCACAATACCTGTACCTTGTCAAATCCGCCAAAGTTTTATTTACAATTCTTAAACTTGAAAATGCGAGTTTTGCATCAGAAATTGTGATTATTGCATTTATAGATTTTGCTTCTTCCATGTTCTGAAAGGGTTTCAGCCTACGCGCAAAAAAATAGTCGTAGCACCGCTTGAGTATCGGAATTGTATAATAGCTCAAACGGCGCACTTTCGTCAAGTAAATGAGAATGGAATCAATAGTGAGGGATGGTAATTTTTGGGGATTTTCGGAGATTGATTGAACATTTAAAACTAAATTAGTTTTCTTATCGTATTTGCTTATCAAATTAGCTTTAATTGTCCCGATCGCCCTCAACCCCTCAAAAATAGAAATATGCTCGATCGCTGCTAGAATTGATAAAACGAAGTCGTTATGAGTTCAAATAAATAAATATGACCAGCCAAACCGTAGAAAACCTAGTAATTATCGGCTCAGGCCCTGCAGGCTACACCGCAGCCATCTACGCCGGAAGAGCCAACCTCAAACCCGTAGTCTTTGAAGGCTACCAAATGGGAGGCATTCCCGGCGGTCAACTGATGACCACCACAGAAGTCGAAAACTTCCCCGGCTTTCCCGAAGGCATCACCGGGCCGCAACTGATGGATCGGATGAAAGCTCAAGCAGTGCGCTGGGGTGCGGAATTATACACCGAAGATGTAATTTCAGTTGATTTGAGCCAGCGTCCGTTTACAGTGCGATCGGAAGACAGAGAAATCCAAACCCACACCATAGTAATCGCTACAGGCGCAACGGCGAAACGTTTGGGTCTGCCTAGCGAACAGGTATTTTGGAGTCACGGCATTTCGGCCTGTGCGATTTGTGACGGCGCTACCCCAATTTTTAAAGGAGTTGATTTAGCTGTCATCGGCGCGGGCGATACCGCAGCGGAAGAATCTATTTATTTGACAAAATACGGCTCTCACGTACATATGCTGGTGCGGCGCGATCAAATGCGCGCCAGCAAAGCCATGCAAGACCGAGTGCTGAGCAATCCCAAAATCACCGTGCACTGGAACACCGAAGCTGTTGATGTTTTGGGAGTGCCGGGAAGCAAAATGGATGGGTTGAAAATTAGAAATATCGAGACTGGCGCTGAAACTGATTTGCAGGTGAAGGGATTGTTTTATGCGATCGGTCATACTCCCAACACTCAACTGTTCCAAGGTCAGCTAGAACTCGACGAAATAGGTTATATCGCCACCAAATACGGCGCGGTAGAAACCAGCGTCGAGGGAGTTTACGCTGTGGGCGACGTGCAAGACCACGAGTTTCGCCAAGCCATTACAGCAGCAGGTAGCGGCTGCATGGGGGCGATGTTAGCAGAGCGTTGGCTTTCGGTCAATGCTTTAACGCAGGAATTTCATCAAACCGAGGAATCCGAGCAGCCAGCCTCTGCGCCGGAAGCTCCAAAAGTCCGCAAAACCAGTGAGAATTTTGATATCGAAGACACGCGCCATGAAGGAGGTTATGCTTTGCGGAAGTTGTTCCACGATAGCGATCGACTAATTGTGGTCAAATACTCCGCTCCGACTTGCGGCCCTTGTCACAGTCTCAAGCCGATTTTGAGCAAAGTAGTAGATGAGTTCGATGGCAAAATTCACTATGTGGAAATCGACATTGAAGAAGATCCAGAAATTGCTGAAAATGCTGGCGTGACTGGTACGCCGACGATTCAGTATTTCAAAGACAAAGAATTGGTAGTCGAACTCAAAGGAGTTAAGCCGAAAAGTCAGTACCGCGAATTAATGGCCAGCAATTTGTAGGACTTACTCGCGGGTTGCCAGAAACCGGGTTTTTCACGAAAATACCTGTTGTAGCTGGATAACCCACAAAAAACCCGGTTTCTTGAGTCGCAGCGGGTGGTTAGTATTGGGAGCATCTCAGTTTTGCAAAAAGCATTTTTTTTATTATAGTGCGATCGTCCCCGCTCGCTCCTGCGTACAATACGCGAGCTCGCGACAGCTCGCACTATAAATGCAAAATTGAGATGCTCCCTTAGTATTCAGCGACTAAGGGAGAGAATTTTTGACTGTTGTGGGTTTTTTCGCCTAGGTGCTATTAAAATCGAAAAGTCTCATATTGGTCGATCGCAATTATGGCAACCGTGCCCGACACTTAGAACATTCTTAATTGCTAAAACCCTTTCTTCCCTCTTCCTTCTTCCCTCTTCCTTCTTCC